>JAGVMI010000124.1 GCA_020053845.1 Candidatus Babeliales bacterium | reverse complement strand
TAGTGGTAACATCTCGCATGTTATTACCAGCAACAACATGGATGATGCTGGCTACTTCCACAATATGCAGCAATAATGAGCACCTAGAATTTTACAAAACAGCACAATAAAAGAGGCGCCCGAAATGGGCGCCTCTTTGTATGTTGTCACAAAAAAATCGGAAGTGCTTAGCTGTTGATTACGTGCACTTCAACACGGCGGTTAGCCCATTGATCTTGGCGTGAGCCATCAACTGCTTTGCCGTTTACATAGGCAGGAACTTCTGCTCCCAGGCCTACGATCTTAATATTAGATGCGGGAACACCAGCTTTTTTGAACAAATCAGCGACTGCCTTTGCACGCTTTTCTGAGAGTGCAAGGTTGTATGCTGGGGAGCCTGCTGAATGGCATGCATGCCCTTCAATCACAATAACGGGCTCTTCACCGCGAGCGCGGGCTTGCGCAACTACGTCAAGCGCTTGCTGAGCATCTTGGGCTGCTACTTTTTCTTGCTCTTTCTTCACCCCTGAAGAATTGAACTCAAAGTAAACAGTTTTGAATGCACTGCTTTGATAATCTGATGCATGTGCAAAGCTCAGCTCATCCTGATCTGGCGCATATTCATCGTCGGTCTGTGCAAGGTAGTCAGCTTCTACAAACTCGCCAAGCTCACCTTGGTCAAAGTAGCGGCATACCGTTTCATCTGAAGCGACTTCTTCGCCTTCTGCCAATGGCATATCAGCTGCTGAATCAACTTCTTCAACAAATGTTGTTTTTTCTACTCTACCGCATGACTTGGTTTTGCATGAACCGCCACCGCCACCACAGCCAGGAAGACTCAAAAGAAGTATTATAGACAGGGCACAAGCTTTTTTCATATTCATCTCCGCTTCGTGCGTGATACTTATACGAACCTTTTTTATTACTTTTAGCAACGCAGAGCTACTCTAGCACAAAAAAACCCACATTTCTACTCATCTGGCGCGATATCCTGTATAGTAGGAAAAGACAGGTTAATTATATTCGCGTTATTCTCATACACACCCACGGGCGCAAATATAGGGACCATTGACGCTATATATTCCATTTGTATTGGAAGTGGAGATGAAAAAGATTTTAATTAATAGCAACCCGTGGCAAACACGTATTGCTATTACCAAGGATGGCCTGCTACTCAACATATATTACGCGGCCTCCGCTCAGAAAACCTTAGAACGTGCCTACTTTAGAGGCATTGTCAGTAAAATATTGCCCGGTATCCAAACGGCGTTTGTCGATATCGGCCAGGAGCGTGCCGGATTTTTGCACATTTCTGAAATCGATCGTGAGCTTGCTATCGAACGTATCAGTAAGCAAGCCCCTCTTGACGATGATGAAGATGGGGAAGCAAAAAAGCCAGCCCCTCGCCGTTCGTCGGGCAGGCCTGACATCAGTAAGATCCTCAAAGAAGGCGAATCTGTTCTTGTACAGGTAAGCAAAGAGCCCGTATACGAGAAGGGAGCTAAGCTTTCCACCTGCTTTACCCTGCCGGGCAGATTTATTGTACTTATGCCCAACATTCCTCGTATCGGCGTATCTAAAAAGATAGAAGACCGCGATGAGAGAATGCGCCTTAAAAGCATCGTTCGGGGGCATTTGCCTGAGGGCATGGGTGCCATTATAAGAACTACCTCACAAGATCGTGGTGAGCAGGAGCTCGTTAAAGACCTAACCGTGCTTGTAGGCATGTGGCAATCTATTCAAGAAAAATTTGCGCAAGCAGAGCCACAAGCCAAAATTCATGAAGACATCGATCTTTCTCTACAAGCAGTTCGCGATCATCTTGATGATGATGTGGAAGAAGTAATCACCGATACCAAAAAAAGCCAAAGCGAGCTCTATCGCTTTGTGAAAAACATCGCTCCGGAATATGCCTCAAAGATCAAACTCTACGAAGGCCCGTGCGATCTATTTCAATTTTATGGCATTGAAAAGCAGATTGAAATGGCACTTGATAAAAAAGTGTCTCTCAAATCTGGCGGATCCCTTATTATTGAAACCACTGAGGCGATGACCGTTGTTGACGTGAATACAGGTAGGTTCACGGGCAAAAGCAACATGGAAGACACCATATTAAAAACTAATATGGAAGCCGCAGAAGAAGTTGCTCGTCAGCTCAGGCTGCGCAATATTGGCGGACTCATCGTTATCGACTTTATTGATATGGCGCTGGGCTCAAATCGCCAGAAGCTGTTCAAATTCTTCGAAAAAACATTGCGCGAGCAAGATAAGTTCCAGTCAGTGGTACTCAAGATCTCTGAATTTGGACTTGTACAAATGACGCGTAAGCGCTCAGGCAAAACATTACAGCAACAGCTCATGCAAAATTGTAGCACCTGCACAGGCACTGGTGTGATTAAATCAGTACCTACGGAAAGCTACGATGTGCTCGGCAAGATAAGAGACGAGCTTGAGCCTGCTACACATGGCAGTGCCGTCACGCTTCATGTGCATCCGCAAGTGTTTGAATTTCTGACTTCAACGCAGTACAACGCTATCCTCGATCTTGAAAGGAAATTCAGCATTAAAATCACCTTGCTGAGTGATAAAAGACTCGAGGTAGACAGCTACAAAATTGAAAAAACATGATACTCTGAAGTTCAATACAAGCGCGTAGTGCCATTAATTGATCAGAGGGTCTTGCGGTGACCAAACCAACAACTGTTTTATCACATTATCCTGATTACGAAGTGGTCATAGGAATTGAAGTCCACGTACAGCTCAACACTAAGAGCAAAATTTTTTGCTCATGTACCAATGAAGCTGCGACAGACCCAAACAAAAATATCTGCGATATCTGTGCAGGATATCCGGGATCATTGCCTCTCATTAATCGTCAGGTAATTGATTATGCAATTCTTGCAGGCACCGCAACGCACTGTGATATTGCTTCACATTGTGCCTTTGATCGCAAGCACTACTTCTATCCTGATCTGCCTAAAAACTATCAGATTACGCAAGCATACTCCCCTATTTGCACTGAAGGGCATGTGCCTATCAGGCGTGAAGATGGATCTATCAAAAAGGTTCGTCTGAATCGTATTCATATAGAAGAAGATGCGGGCAAAAATATCCATGCTGATGGCAGCAATGAAAGCTTTGTGGATCTCAATCGCGCGGGCACTCCATTGCTTGAAGTGGTAACCTACCCTGATCTCTCAAGCGCATATGAAGTGAAAGCATATTTGCGTGAACTGCGTTTAACTATGCAGTATCTGGGAATTTGCTCAGGCAATATGGAAGAAGGCGCATTTCGTGCCGACACTAACATTTCGGTACGCAAAAAAGGTGATCCCAAGCTAGGCACTAAGTGCGAGCTTAAAAACATCAACTCCTTCAAGTTTATCGGCGATGCGATCGAGTATGAGATCGAACGTCAGATTGAACTTATTGAAAGCGGTGGCAAGGTGCGCCAGGAAACACGCCTATGGAACGTGAAACGTGGCGAAACAGTAACCATGCGCTCAAAAGAAGAGGCTGCAGATTACCGCTATTTTCAAGATCCTGATCTTCCCCTTATTGAAATTTCACCTGAACATAAAGCACGCGTAGCTGAACAATTGCCGGAACGCCCTTTTGAAAAATTTGAGCGCCTGTGCAATGAGGTTGGCCTGACTCCTGCAGAAGCTGAGATTATGGTGGATGATATGCCACTTGCTCGTTACTTTGAACACGCAATGACACATACCAAGAGCAAGCAACTTATAAACTGGCTTTTGCGCAACGTACTTGGCTACATTAAAGAACATGGCATCACCCTTGATGCATGCCTTATGACGCCACAGCGACTCGCTCAGCTTGTTGATTTGATCGACAATGGCACTATCAATACGCGCGCTGCACAAGAAGTATTTGCGGTAGTTGCGCAAAGCGGCAAGGAACCTGCAAACGTAGTGAAAGAGCTCGGGCTTGAGCAGATCGGCTCATCTGACGAGCTTGACGCTATCATTAAGGAACTTGTTGCTGCGCATCCTGAAGCTGCTGCTGATTATCGTGCAGGAAAGCATAAGCTGTTTGGTTTCTTTGTTGGCCAAGCTATGCAAAAAACCAAAGGCAAAGGCAATCCTCAAATCATTCAAGAATTGCTCAAAAAATATCTGGCTTAGCGATACGGCTAAGCCAGCCTTCTTTTTTATTTACCAAGCTCCATTTAAAGATGCGATTGCATACGCAAGATACGCAGCAAAGCTGCTCCACAAAGCATAGGGAAGAAGCATGTATGCTGCAGTGCGTTGCGCATTCCATAAAAGTACTATGAGCGCCCATGCGGTTAATGCAATGATCAGTGCATCAAAAAATGCCCACGCAAGATCATGCTGAGCAAAAAATAGATAACTCCATAAACCATTTGCGCATGCATTAATCACAAAAAGAATCATCACGTTTCTGAATCTGCAGTTGCGCGGCATCGTATTCCATACCTTCAAAGCAGCAAGTGCAGTGAGTATGTATATAATAGTCCACACAGGGCCAAAAACCCACTTTGGCGGCGTTAATGATGGCAATACAAGGGAATCGTACCATCCCATACCAGCGCGCGTGTAATGCCCGCCCAAAAAGCTTATTACAAGAGCTATAGCAGGAATAATAAGATAGCTATATGGTATGCAACACATAACACTCCTTTGCTTGTACAGTTGAAAACAAAATGCTTACGCTTACCTATAAGCGTACACGTATTTCCCCTTTACATGCATGGTTACCACATATGAAAAGATATACCCGATCTCTTTTTATTTTCAGGCGTGATTTGCGGCTCTACGATAATACTGCACTCATTGAAGCAGCCGCTCAATCTCATGAAATTATTCCCTGCTTTATTTTCGATCCACGCCAAGTAGGCAACCAGAATGAGTTTAAAAGCACCAACAGCATCCAATTCATGCTTGACTGCTTGGATGATCTTTATGATCAAATAAAAGATAAAAATGGTCGTCTGCTGCTTTTTAAAGGATATGCTCACGAAGTAGTAGCGCACATTATCAAGCATGATGTCGATGCAATTTTTGTTAATGCTGATTACACGCCATTCAGCCGAGAGCGCGACAATGCACTTGCCACAGTGTGCGCAACCCACGATGTTGCTTTTCACTCCTATCATGATGTGATGCTCAACGAACCTACTGCTATACTGACCAAAGCAGGCACGCCGTACGGCGTATTTACTCCTTTTTATCGCGCCTCATCAGCATATGTAGTACCCGAGCCCGTAGCATTGCGGTCAGTGCACTTTGTGCATCCTGCATTACCACATACCGTAAGCCTGCGCGACATGAAGCATGCGCTTATTAAAGAAAGAAACGAACTTTGCGAGCAAGGCGGGAGAACTGCTGCACTCAAGATATGCAAGCACTTATCCACATTTAAGCATTACGCTCAAGAGCGAGATTTTCCTGCGCTTGCTACTACGCGGTTTTCTGCTCATCTAAAATTTGGCACACTCTCTGCGCGTGAAGCATATTATGCAATTGCTCATGAGCTTGGCAACAACCATCCATTGCTACGTCAGCTCTATTGGCGCGATTTCTGGACCTGCGTTGCCTATCATCGGCCAGCTGTATACGGCAGCTGTTATCAGGAAAAATATAATAAGCTCTGGTGGAGCAAAAGCGAAAAGCATTTTGATGCATGGTGTACTGGGCAAACAGGTTTTCCCATTGTAGATGCTGGCATGCGAGAACTTAATGCAACGGGCTTCATGCACAATCGCGTACGCATGATTGTGGCATCATTTCTCACCAAAGATCTGCACATAGATTGGCGCTCAGGCGAACAGTATTTTGCGCAACATCTTACTGATTATGATCCCGCACTCAACAATGGTAACTGGCAATGGGCTGCCTCCACAGGCTGTGATCCTCAGCCCTATTTTAGAATTTTCAATCCATGGCTGCAGCAGAAAAAGTTTGATCCTGAATGCGCATACATCAAGCAATGGATTCCCGAGCTTGAGAAGTACTCGCATGCAATCATTCATGCATGGGATAAGCAAAGCGCAGGCATGTACAAGCACTATCCAAAGCCAATAGTTAGCCACGCGCTTGAGAGCAAAGAAGCAATAAAATTATTTAAAGCATGTTGATATTGAGATAAGGTACACGCAATGGCACAAGAAGCAGTTATTGTTTTGCCTACTCATCTTTTTGAACACCACGCATTGCTTGACACTGCACGGCCTGTATATCTCATAGAAGATGAGCAGTACTTCACTGCGCATGCATACCACAAGCAAAAACTTATACTGCATCGCGCAAGCATGAAAGCATACGAAGCTCTTTTAAAAAAGAGAGGAATGCATACGCACTACATTGAGTACAGCAAGGCAAAAAATCTTTTTAGTACACTCAAAAAGCAGGGCATCACCCATATCCATTACTATGATCCTGTAGATCATGATGTATCAGAACGGATACGCAAGAAAGCAAAAGCTGCCCACATTGAATGTATCATGTATGAGACGCCTCTTTTTCTTACTTCATCAACTGTTGTTACACAGCTTTTAGGCACGAAGAAAAAATATCTCATGCATCATTTCTACGTTGCGCAACGCAAGCGGCTTAATATTCTTGTACATAACGGCAAGCCGATAGGTGGCTCATGGAGTTTTGATCAGGAAAATAGAGAGCCTCTGCCCAAAGGCTTTAAAGTACCAGCAATGCCTGCCATTCGTGCAAGCGCTCATGTAAAGCAAGCACAGAACTACGTAGCGCGGCATTTTGCGCGCAATCCGGGAAATGCACGTACATACATCTATCCCATTACACACACAGCAGCAAAAAAATGGTTTGATAGTTTTTTGCGCACGCGCTTTGCACATTTTGGCACTTACGAAGATGCTATAGTACATGATGAACCATTTCTTTTTCATTCAGTGCTCAGCCCGCTCCTTAACATTGGCCTGCTCACACCCGATTACGTTGTAGAAAAAGCTTTGGCTTACGCAAAAGCCCATAAGATCGCGCTGAATAACGTTGAAGGATTCATTCGCCAGATCATTGGCTGGCGAGAATTTGTTCGTGGTATATATCTCATTGCCGGCAACAAACAGCGCACTTCAAATACACTTAAGCACACCAAAAAGCTCCCTTCATCTTTTTGGTGTGCAAGCACCGGTATTGAGCCTGTAGATGGCGCTATCAAACGTGTACTCACGTACGCATACGCACATCATATCGAACGGCTTATGATACTGGGCAATTACATGCTGATCAGCCAAATAAGTCCGCATGAAGTGTATCGATGGTTTATGGAATTATTTATTGATGCGTATGATTGGGTGATGGTACCTAATGTATATGGCATGAGCCAATATGCAGATGGCGGACTCATGACTACAAAGCCTTATTTTTCAAGCTCGCGCTACATATTGAGTATGAGTGATTATCAACGCGGCGCATGGTGTGATACATGGGACAAAGCATTTCACGCATTTGTGCGCAAACACTTAACATTATTCAAGAAAATCCCGCGCATGCGCCTCATGCTTACCCGCATACGGACATAAAAAAAGCGCCGGATTTCTCCGGCGCTTTCATATTCATTTACATAAGAACAGTTATCGAACTGTTTCCCATGAGTTGCTTGCAATTGCATCTTCAATTGCCTTGAGTGCCAAGCTTACATTTTGCAATGCAATACGTGCACGCTTGCCAAGCTCATCGCACTTGTTGATGAATTCAACATCGCCGTATGCAGCTTCTTTGGCCATGCCAATAAGTGTA
>JAGVMI010000117.1 GCA_020053845.1 Candidatus Babeliales bacterium | reverse complement strand
CACTTTTATTTCGGGAAACAGCTACTTCTTTGCATGTCCCCGACCGATTTAGCAAAAAGACAGTTGAACAGCTTATTGCTATGCATACGGCTCTGGGAAAATCAATAGAAGAACGCCAGGATATTTTTGCTCAAGATGCAACAGTAAAAAAGCGACTCGATGAGACTTTCATACTTGCACAACAAGAGCACACTGAACTTAAACTGGCAAGGCTTTTGCATGAGCACAGAGAACATGATTCGCTCTCTTTTACAAAATATGTATCAGATGCGTGCACAATCTTATAACTGTCTGCGCTAGCTAAAACGCATACTTTTTCGAAAGCGCTTCCCATTGTTCTTGCTGCTTTTGAGTGCCATATTTTATGTACCAATCGTACGCACGTGGTAATCCATCAATAGCAGCATGATGATAATATTTATTGGACATGCATTTTCCTGGCGCGGTCTCTACTCGCGGATCTCCCACATCATGAGGGTACGCAAACGCTGCCTCAAGGCCTTTTTGATAAAAGAAAATCTCTTTTCTATTATCGGTATGATTTGGCTGCTCAGGATTAGTCAAAACAAGCTCAATAGGACTTTGAGGATTCACACACATCTTAGGGCTAAATAATGGCCCAAAGCGAACAGCTTTGAAAATATCTGTAATGCCCTTTTCGCCCATATCTTGGATAATCTCAGTTCGTTTTTCCTCTTTAAGCTCTGAAAAACGTACAAGCCCTGGCTCAAAGCGCTGCACTATAACTTGGCTTGCATCACAACATTGTTCAGGAGTATCCGGAATATGAACTGCACACATGTCAGGGATACGCACATGCTCAAGCTCAAGCTGTTTAATGCGCAGCGCATATGCAAGCATGCTCGGGCCTTGTTGTGTAGGTATTTCTTGTGGCTTTATATCTGAATAATCAGGAAGAGCTACTCTTACTGGATAATGGACATCGTAATACTTGGTAGAGCCCCACAAAACCCATCGATTGGCAGTTGATGGTATACGAACTACCACATCCCCTCCAGCATCATTGTGCGCTGCCATGCGGGCTACTAAATTTGAGCCCTTATTAAGCACTGTTTGTCCAAGCTCCTGTCGCAGGTTTTTTTCTATCTGAACACGTGCTCTCGCCTCAGATATGTCCATTGTGGCAGGCGGAGTTAATAGCTTTTTTACATAATCAAGATTGCTTACCGCCGCGCCCTTATCATTGACATGCCCTTTTGCAAGCCACTCAGCGGTAAGGCTGCGCGCATGGCGACACCAATCTTCATATGCAGCATTCTCTTCACCACACGCTTGTACATGAAGCTGCAAAAGATTTTCCGACGTTATCTGAACGCCGTTAAATGTGCCATATCCATAACCGTAATTAGTTGTTTTATCAGCAGTTTCAAGCGCATACATTGACGCACATGCGAATAAGCAAAAGGTCGCAGCTGATTGAATACATCGTATGGTAAACACAGAAGAGCTCCTTTTTGTTGTGGCATTCAGAAGTAATTATAAGATAGCACTGTTGGCACACAATGTGTACGCAGCTATTTCTTTTTAAGATGCTTGGTAGCTTCACGATAAGAAAGAGGTGAAAGAATGGATGCATGTGCGATAACAAACTCATACACACATGATGCAGACGTTTTTGCGTATTCGCGCAGCGCCCAGCCAATTGCTTTACGCATAAAGAAATCTTTTTCATGCGCACGCGATACAGCAAAATGAAACAGCTGTTGCTTATCTGTTTTTTCTTTATATTTGAGCTGATAAATCACTGCGGCACGTCGTATCCATAAACATTCATGCTCAATCCATGCATGCATAATGCGCTTTTGATCGGGGAAAAGCATCACTAATGGCCCCACAACATGCGCAGCAAGTGTATCGACTGTATCCCACCATGATTTAGTGGCAATAAGATATCGCACAATATCAAGGGTTTCACTGCTCCACCATCGCTTGTTTGCACACAGCAAATCACACGCTGCATAGTGAAAATCACGCTCTGGCATGTGCCATAAAGCACACACAAGCTCATGGAGCTCTTGGGTAGATGTAATGAGATGGCGTTTGAATGCATCGCGGAATATAGTCCGACGCACCGGCATTGTGATGCCCATGAATGAAAATTGATCCCGCATATAGCGCTGCTGTTCGCGCGCAGATTGTTCATGAGCGCGCTCTTGCAATGCTATACACAGATGTGCAATCAGCGCATGCATACTTACTTGCGAGTAGAAGAATTTACGGGAAATACCTGAGAAATAAGATCGTCAAGCTTATTGCTCGCAAAGAAAAGGTGCATCACATACAGTGCTTGCGCAAGATTATCGAAATACATCTCGTTTGGTATATCGCCTTGCTTTTTGAGCTGTTCAACGAGCTCATCAACTGTGGTATGTGCGGAATCTAAACCCATGCTTGCACAATTTGCTTGATGCAAAATGGTACGTAATCCGCCAATAGAATGATCTGGATTTTTGGCGTACGCCTCTACAAGGCGAGCGACGCGCTGAGCATTTTGCTTATCTGCAGCTACTTTTTCAATAGCCCTTGATCGTAGTTTTTCGTTTTCAGGAGCAAAAAATGGAGCAGCAAATTCAGCCTCTGAAGGGTGTACCCCCACATAACTTCCCACAGCGCCTAATAGCATCTTCCCAAAACCGCTCGATCCCACAGAACAACCCATATGAGCTCTGTGTACAAACTCATCAAACGCAGCCTGTTCACTCTTTTTTTGGCGCTGAATCAATGCAGTCAATTTTGGATTAGCAGAAGGCTCTGCGCACTTTTTCTGTTGCGTTACGCCAGCCTGAGGCACCTGTGTAAGGCATACCACGCTATTGATTGCGCCTACTATTGCCACCAGAAAAGTAATTGTAAGTGTGGAGCGTGCAAAGCCGCTTGTGCGCATGTTCATAAGTGTGTGCTTTTTAAATAGAGAAAGTCGCCGAAATAATATACCACCCTAGTTATTAGGGTAACCAAGCAGGTGCGATTCGGCAACTTATTTGCGCTTTACAGGCCCCTTTTCCCCCGTTTTTTACCGCTCAAAAAGCCGCTGGCGGCTTGCTTTCGCGTTTACTATTTCAGTTTGTAACGCTAATGGGTTGGTCAGTTTGCCATGCTCTTCAAGCCCGAGCTGGACTATAAGGTCTATGAAGTCCATAGGCCTCATGCCCACTTCCGCAGCCTGGTGGAAAATGCATGTGGCAGGAGTAAGCGCAGGAAGCGTATTAAACTCGAGAAATACCACGCGTTCCTGATCCGTTGGGCTTTGCTCAGGCGATTGGTAAAAGCAGTCAATACGGCAGTATCCTTTGCATCCTACCGCTACATATGCTGCTTCCATAAAGCGCATAACAAGCTCAAGCGCAGACCTTGCAAGGGGTGCGGGCGTTTGATTTTCTCCTGCTCCTGGCAAGAATTTTTCTTCAATAGAAAGAATGCCTGCCACAGCTACTGCCTTGCTTGGCGGCAGCGCACATGGCTGTGCATTGCCAATTACACCCACGGTAAGCTCCATGCCCGTGATGCACTCTTCTACAAATGCAGCCGATTTACCCGCAGCAAAAAGAGCATGAATGGCGTTTTCAAGTTCTGTATCATTGCTCACCTTGCTTACAAAAACGCTGCAGCCATCATCGTGCGGCTTTACAATCCAAGGGGCAGGAATGGTTGCTTTGATATGCTCAATTGCAGCACGCTCATCCTGCAGCCAAATTTCATGAGAAATAAATGCATGCTCAGGAACAGCAAATCCCTGTAACTTAAGCAATGT
>JAGVMI010000017.1 GCA_020053845.1 Candidatus Babeliales bacterium | reverse complement strand
GAGCGTATGCATGATACTCATACCAACTCTCAATTTTCTGCAAAGGGCATCAAAAGCCCTTCTCGTATTCAAGGCGCCAAATATGTGTGGCGAGTTGCTCAAACTGATATGCAACTTGTTGCACAGATAGCTGCTGCGAATAATCTTTCCCTACCAATAGCTCAAACGCTTATTACGCGTGGGTTTGATTCCCAAGAGGCGATCAATGCTTTTCTTTTTAGCTCGCTAGAACGCGATGTAGCATGGGCAGGGATACTTAAAGACGCGCAAAAAGCAGTGGACCGCATCCTTATGGCGATTGCCAATCAAGAGCCAATATTAGTATGTGGTGACTACGATGTAGATGGCATCACTTCTTCTGCTATGATGATGGCAAGCTTATTGCCGCTCGGAGCAAAAATTAATTTTTTTCTCCCTCATAGAGTAAGAGATGGATACGGACTATCAGTGCACACAATAGAGCGTGCAGCACGTAGTGGATATAAGGTAGTCATTACCGTTGATAATGGCATTACGGCTATTGAGCCAGCGCGCAGAGCCAAAGAGTTAGGTATTGATCTTATTATTACGGATCATCACCGTCCTCAGGCAGAATTGCCTGATGCGTTTGCTATTGTGAATCCAAACCAAGCTGACTGCCCTTATCCTTTTAAAGTGCTGGCTGGAGTAGGCGTGTCATTTAAAGTTCTCTCGCTACTCTACGAGAGGAAGGGCTTATCGCTTCCGCCTAAAGCGTATGAGCTATTATTGCTGGGCACCATAGCAGACGTAGTACCTTTAATAGGCGAAAATAGATTTTGGGTGCGCCATGGGCTGCAGTATGTAAATCGTGTTGTAAGCGCATCATTTAAGGTGCTCAAGCAAAATGGCAAGTTGCTTGATCTTCCACGCATTGTTTCAAGTGATATAGGTTTTTCTATTGCTCCTCAAATTAATGCCCTTGGGCGTCTCGAGGATGCACGTCAAGGTGTAAGATTTCTTATAGGCGCAGATGTAAATGAAGTGCAAGAAGTGGGAGCCATCCTGCTTGAGCTCAATGAGGCACGCAAAGAAATTGAGCGTGCTATTGTTGCGGATGTTGTAGGCAGAATAGAAAAAGGTGTAATTAATCTATCTCATGATAGAGCCATTATAGATGTGGGCGATTCATGGCCTCCCGGAGTTATCGGGCTCGTGGCATCGCGTGTTGTAGGTACGTATGGCAGGCCGACATTACTTTTTCATGCTACTAAAGATGGTATTCTCAAGGGCTCATGTCGTTCGATTCCCGAATTTAGCATCTTTGATGCGCTTACCGATGCTCGGGATTTACTTATTCAATTTGGTGGACATTCTCAGGCGGCAGGCCTATCTCTGCATCGTAACAATTTGCCTGCGCTTAAGCAGCGTATCAATGAAAGAATAGATGCTACGCTCAAGCCAGATGATCTTAAGCTTAAGATAACAGTTGACGCGTGTGCGCAGCTAAGTGACTTATCGAAAAAATTTATCGATGATTTAGCTTTACTTGAGCCATTTGGGCATACCAATCCTTCACCACAATTTCTTTTTGAGCGTGTAGTACAAGTACAGCAGCCAGTGCTACTTAAAGATGCGCATGTTAAATGCCGTATCTTTGCGGATGGTGTAGTTAAGCCTATTATATTTTTTAATCGGCCAGAGCTTTTCGATCTACTGCAGCGCATAGGTGATAATTCTTTTGATGTGGTAGCACAGGTGCGTGAGAATCATTGGAACGAAAGAACCACGATTGAACTCACGGGCACTGATATTGCGTATGAGGAGTCCGTTGCATGATTATTACCATCGATGGGCCTACTGCAAGTGGTAAATCGACGATAGCGCGTATGCTTGCAGATAAGCTTGACATGTACTACATCAATTCGGGCTTTTTGTATCGTGCCTGTGCATATGTGTTTGTTAATGAGTGCCACTATACACTTGATACCTTATCAGGCGTATCAGCAGACCTTATAGATACATGGGTGGCCCAACGATGGTTGGTGTACCAATATGAGTCTTTAACAGGCGCTCGTGTGTTGTATCAATCTCGCGATATAACGCCTTATCTTAAATCGGCTGATATGGATCGCGCTTCATCGATTATGGCAACTAGTACAGAGGTGCGTGAGCATATTACGCAATGGCAACGGAGTCTTGCATGCGATCATGATGTGATTGCAGAGGGTCGGGATGCGGGTAGTGTTGTATTTCCCCATGCAGATGTAAAAATATATTTGACTGCCTCACTTGATACGCGGGCTCAACGTTGGCAGCGTATGCAACGTGAAAAGTATGGAGTACTCACAACTCTGGATAAAGCGCTTGAAGCAGTCGCTGAGCGTGATAAGCGTGATGCGCAACGCGAGCATGCTCCTCTTGTTGTTCCGTATGATGCATTAGTCATTCACAATGATACGCTTTCGCTTGAAGGTAGTATTGCGTATATTTGCAAGAGTATACAGGTACGAGGATTTGCACGCAGCTGCAAGTAGCTTCAGATCTGTCTGAAAAAGCTGCCAGGACCATATCTGGTGAAAGAAGGAGGAGTGGCCGTGACATCTCGAATGTTCATTATGCTATGCATGTGTGTAACAACGTCCATCTTTGCTGAAGGAATTGTGCTTACACGTGATCAAGTAAATCGTATAGCTACAGCTCTTACTGCGGTTGGCATTGAGTTAGAAGAAGCTAATATTCCACTTTATAAAGCAGGAACTCCTGTGTTATGTGGATGTAATCAAGTGGGTATGCTTGCTATGATAGGGCAGCAGCTTGCGCTATTAAGTGAGGTAGTAGAAAAGGGTGAATCGCGGGTAGAATCAACTTTCGATGCAGCGGAATTTCTTGTTTCTCAACGCGATGTTTTTTTTGAAAGCAAATTAGATGGTATTTTTGAAGGCGTTATAATTCTTGATAGCCTCATTGATAATGTAGATGAAGAGCTCTCTTTGGCTGACATTCTTATATGTTCAAAAATATCTGCTCTTGATGCTCTTGTAGTAGAAACCGGTGAAGTGGTTATTGAGCAGTGTGCAATATCCTCAAGTGCGTTAGATGAAGCTATTAAAGCAGCAAAAGAGCAAAATATATCCGATGTTTTTGACATTATTGATCCGCTTGCGGGTATTATTACACGTTTAGTACAAGCTCTTTAAAATGATGCTGCTTATCACGTTATGCACAATGATAAGGGAGAGTGATGAGGATAAAAAAAGAGTGGAATTTTATAGCGCGTGGTATGGGAATTTTATGCGTTGTGGTAGGCATGCTCAACCCGCAACAGATTGTGTGTGATGCTCAATGCACTAATCGTGTAAAGATTCCTCTGTCGTTTGCCCTTGCCATTAATGATACATTGTTTAAATCATATGCGTGTATGAAGAAATCTGCTAGCACGCAGACACGGCAGGCGAGTGTCGTTTTTTGTAATCAATCTCTTTCATTTGTTTTGAGTGAAATTGTATCCACGCTTACGCTTATCAGGCAGATTATAGCAGCTGATAACGCTCTTATAATATCTAACATAGATGTGTTGTCTGAAGATATTACGATATTCAATGATACAGTTTGTTCAAAGCTGATGGCTATAGAAGACGTTGTCGAAACAATCCCGCAATCAGTATTTGATGAGATAGCTACTGATATTTCACTTCGCGATCTTGTACTGTGTACAAAGCTCATGGAGCTTGAAACTAAAGTTATGATACTACAATCCATAGGCGATGAGTGCGCACTTCTTCTTGGATCGCAGGCGCAGGAGTTGCAAGATGAGCTTAATCTTATGGGCACAATTCTTGTCGTTGGACGTATTATTAAACAGATGGAAGATGTGCTTTTAGGAGAGATGGGCGAATAAAGATTTCTCTTTCATCTGAAAAAAGGGATGGCGGATGAAGCAGGTACGCTATTTTTGGCTTAACGCTCTATTAGGTTGCTTTGCGTATAGCGGCATAATGAATGCTGATATGCATCACAATAATGCTGTCCATGAGCAGCCCATGGTGGAGATAGATCGCGATGATCTTGTACGTATTGCAACGGTGCTTTCATTATGCGCTCGAGCATATAGCACATGCACATATGTGTTGAATTGCTCAGATCCCTCAGATCCTTTATTTGATCAGATTAATGCAGTAGTTAACAGTATTGTGGCTATCTTGAATGCAAATAGCGAGGTAGTTATCGCTCAGGTTGAGCAATTTGATACGTTGCTATCGCAGTATGATCAGTTAGTTGATAATAAAATATCAGTGATAGAGGATGAGCTTCTTGATAATTCAGACAACATAGGAGGAGTAGTTCAAGCACTTTCTATCAGTGATGAGATAATATGTTCAAAGCTAATGGTGATAGAGCGTTCTTTGAGTAAAACGTTAGACATTATAGCACTTGCTTTTGCAGCACCACTCGTAGTTGTTGATGAGATCGTTAATGAATTGGAGGGCGAAGAACTGAGTGCTGCTTTGGAAAATCTTTCAGTAGTTCTTGAGATCATAGCGGATGTTGGTAAAGGAATAGCGTAGATACGTTGATGGGATGCTACCTTCACTATAGCTGTGGGTAAAAATATGATTGCAGAAAAATGTAGAATGGGGCTACTAGCGCTTGTGTGTTGTATTGCAAGTGGATGTATGCAGCGTGTGTGTGCAAATGACGATATTATAGAGCTTTCCTATGAGCAAGCAAAAGTTATCTTAGAAACGTTGCAGCGTTCATTATCAGTTATACAAGATGAGGCAACAAAGCGAGGGCCGCAATTACCTGGTGCATGCTGTAATAGTCCGCAGGATCTTCTGATTGCAAACGTGAGCAGCTGTATACAGATGGTGACAAGTGCCGTATCAGAACATGATGCCATAGTAGTTTCTGAAATTGAGAGTTTTGAATCTACATTTGATACTCTGACTACCGAGCAATGCTCAAGGCTTGAAAGTTTGCTCGATGAAATTAGCATCATAGATGGCGTGCTTATAGATAGCGTATCATCGGGCGAAGGGCAAATTTGCTCAAAACTGATGCTCATGACCTCAATTGTTGATACTATGCAATCGCTGGCTATTAATCTTACTGAAGACATACAGGACTCTGTAGACGCATTGCTTGATGCATTTGACGTGTTAAATATAGATGGACTCATTGGCGACGCTATACAGCTTGCCAATATCGTAATTAAGTTAATAGAAGCAGCATAATCTGTGGTGATGATCCATGGTGTTGTGAGCTATTGCTGAAAAAGCACAAAAGGGAAGATGGAGACCATCTTCCCTTTTGTTTAATGTCATTCTAGAAAGCAGGTGTAACCGAATTAACGGTTGCTACGGCTGCGCTTTACCTTCTTAGCAGGTGCAGCTTCGCCGTTTTGTTGGCCATCGCTGCAGTCAAAGTACACAGGACCTGTGGTCTTGCATACAGTAACTTCACGTTTTGCAGCTACTGGCACTTCTTCGGTGTAGCAAACTTTTGGGCATGGGGTGCATTTGTCCTTAACGCGTGGCGTACCACACTTCTTCCAACAACAAGCAGGAAGCGCAAGCAACATGCCCAAGCAAGCTGCTGATAATAGACCCTTTTTCATGAGTACTCTCCTTAGAAAGGGGTTAGACACTTTTATTACTTTGCCTTCATATACAATCATAGAAATTAGTAAAAGCGAATATCAAGTGTTTCCTACGATCTCATTGGCAAAAAGACCTAATAATAAGGGCATTTCTCGATATTGGCACACCTACAAGCTCATAAAAAAGGCCTAAAAACGCTTAAAAATGGCTCAAAACGCCCGAAGGGGCCTTGAGACGATTATGAAAAAGGTCTCCCGTTAAGGAGACCTTTTTTATTTGACTAACGATTTTTTACCCCAATGAGGCTACTTTTTAGCCTTCTTTTTGGAAGCAGAAGATCTGGCGGCAGCCTTAGCCTTACGACTTTTAAGCTTTTTAGCCAGTTCAAAGGGGTCTTGCATGAAGGCTCGGTCCAGAACTTGGTTCATAGAACTTGCATATACTAATTCTAAGCCACTAAGGTCGGCATCCCTGAGGATCTCCTGAATTTCTTCAAAGTTCTCTTTAGGGACAATTACCGTCTTCATTCCATGCTGCTTTGCGGCAAGAAGCTTTTCTTTGAGGCCACCAACAGAAAGGATTCTGCCCTGAAGGGTGATTTCACCTGTCATAGCAAAGTCCGCTCTTGTAGGGTTATTGGTTAATGCGGAAACAAGCGCGGTGCATATAGTAATACCTGCAGAAGGGCCATCTTTAGGAGTTGCGCCCTCGGGGATATGCAAGTGGATATCTTTCGCGGTATGGAAAGAGGTTTTAAGGCCTAAATCAGTTGCGCGCGAACGAATATAGCTTAATGCTGCATGTGCAGATTCTTGCATAACATCACCAAGCTGTCCGGTGAGAGTTAACCCACCTTTACCAGGCAATACTGCTGTTTCTATCTCAAGTACGTCTCCCCCAACCTCAGTCCATGCAAGGCCTGTTGCCAGTCCGATGCGATCTTTACGTTGGTTGAGGCTTGTCCTTTTAAATACAGGATAGCCGAGCCATTCTTTAACCAGTTCCGGCGTAATAGCAACTTGGGCTTTCTTGCTTGTTTTGAGCAATACTTGGATTGCTTTACGCATGAGCTTGGCAATGGTTCGCTCAAGCTGACGCACACCGGCCTCTTTGGTGTACTCTTCAATTATGTTTTTGAGAATCTCATGGTTGATCACAAACTGATTAGTTGATAGCCCGTATTCCTTTAAGTTGTGTGGAATAAGAAATTCGCGCGCTATCGACAGTTTTTCTTCATCCGTATATCCGGCGAGTGAGATAATTTCTAGGCGATCATAGAGAGCATAAGGTATATGCTCTGCAACGTTTGCAGTTGCAATAAACATTACTTTCGATAAATCGTATTCAAGATCAAGGAAGTGATCCACGAAGTTCTTATTTTGTTCCGGGTCGAGCACCTCAAGCAATGCAGCTGCAGGATCTCCATGCAGATCGCGCGACATCTTGTCTATTTCATCAAGCAAAATTACCGGATTGAGTGCGCGGGCCTTTTTCATTGCTTGAATAATCTTACCTGGTAGCGCACCAATATAGGTGCGGCGATGACCGCGGATTTCAGCTTCATCTCTTACGCCACCAAGTGAAATGCGCACGAATTCCCTGCCAAGGCTGCGTGCAATTGAGCGTGCAAGAGATGTTTTACCCACACCTGGGGGCCCGATAAGGCAGATGACGGGAGATCGTTCAAGTGATTTAGAGAATTTTTTGGCGGCAAGGAACTCAATAATGCGCTCTTTGGCTTTCTTAAGGCCTGCATGAGTGCTATTAAGAATATGTTCGGCTTGCTCTATGCCTATAGTGTCTTTACTGATCTTGCTCCAAGGAAGCGAAATAACCCAGTCGATATAGTGTCGGCTTACTACCGCTTCAGATGAAAGAGGAGGCATCTGCTCGAGTCGCTTGAGTTCTTTTTCTACCTTCTCAGCAGCTTCTTTTGATAATTTGACATCGCCCAGCTTGCTGCGAATTTGTTCTATTTCAGCAGCTTGATCTTCTCTGCCAAGTTCTTTCTGAATAGCTTTCATCTGCTCATTAAGGTAATATTCGCGCTGGTTTTTTTCGACCTGCGTTTGAATAGTTCCTTGGATGCGCTGCTCAGTTTGCAAGATCTCGATTTCTTTGCTGATGAATCCACACAGCTTGAGCATACGATCTTTAAGATTAGTTGTTTCAAGCAGGGTTTGACGTTCAGCAAGAGACAGATTGGTTACATGTACCGCAATGGTATCAGTGGCATGATCCATATCAGCCACATTGCGTACATTTGAGGTGATGTCTGCGGGCGCTTTATCATTGAACGAGGTATACATTCCATATACTGGTTGTAGATGGCGCCATGCTGCTTCTAGCTCAATTGATTCTTCGGTGCCTATAGTAGGAAGATCTTCGGTTACTACCGACAAGAAGCCTTCCGACTCCTCAAAAGTCTTGATGCGTGCACGGCTTATGCCTTCCGCAAGAATTTTGAGAGCACCATTTG
>JAGVMI010000018.1 GCA_020053845.1 Candidatus Babeliales bacterium | reverse complement strand
CACTGGGAATAGCGCAAATGATGACGGGTAGTGTTGCAGCAGTGCTACCAAATAGCTACTACTTGCATGGACTATCCGAGGATAGCAAATGGGTTAGCGATGAGAAACAAGGATACAATACACCTACGCTCGTCTGGACTCTCTTACAGTTTCCCGAAGTATTTAGTCCAGCAGGATTAGAAGAGCTGAAGAATTATAATTTTTACGTACGCCAGATTTATGAAGACTTTGAAAATAGCATCTTCGAGCTCCTACCAGAGCAAGCTCTTGATGCACTTTTTGCAGGATATAAGTACGAACAAAACGGCGCCTTTAACCTTGCAAGCATAGCGTACAAAACCGCTTACAGTCTCGGATGTAATCATCCGAAAGTTCAGAAAAAAATTGAATTTATTGAGCACATACTCTCATCCCAAGAATAAGGAGTAGTTCGTGAAACGAGTTATTAGTAGCATGAGATACACCATACTTACGCTCTCTCTACTTTTGAGCGCCCCTCTTTCTTTTGCCGCACATCCTTTTGCACGCGTTAGTTTAAACGCCAAAGATTCAACTTTACAACAGAAAACAGGCCTTGATGAACGCGCATTATCCGTAATAATTCCCTATCTTGAGCAACTTGAAGATCTGCATGTCAGCGCGTGGTCAAGCAATTATCCTCTCATTCGGGATTTGATCAAGCAAAACAATCTTCTTGTAGGCTGCGAGCTGGGAGTGGCATTTGGCACCCACTCAGCATATATACTTGGAAACACGGAAGTATCAAAGCTCTACAGTATTGATCCTTACCGCCATTTTCCTAATTCCGTATATCCTGACGGCATGAATCTTGAACAGCAAGCATTTGATGTGCTTTATGAAAAAGTACAAAGAAGGCTTTCTGCTTTTGGCGATCGCACGAGTATTTTGCGTATGACCTCTGGTGATGCTGCACAGCTTTTTGTAAATGATTCACTCGACTTCGTCTATATCGACGCAAATCACACCTATCTTGGCGTGTGGCAAGATCTCAACACGTGGATCAACAAAGTGCGCCCAGGCGGCCTACTGATTGGCGATGATTATGATCATCCGGCTCATCCTGGCGTTAAAAAAGCTGTTGATCAGTTCTTTGCTCAGCGCAATATCAAGCTCAATATCTCTGATCGTACATGGTGGATTATAAAATCTTAATCGCTGTTATATTCACAAGGAATCTTCATGAACAACACCATGCGCACATTTGCATACGCATGTCTTTTATTAATTTCACTCCCGTTGCGTGCAACTGATCGTGATGAAATTATACATAGAGGCATCTGGCGCGAAGGTACTCCACTTAGACTCCATCTTGGCTGCGGTGAATCGAAATTTGATGGGTACGTCAACATAGATTTTCCACTCTCTGAACACACGGTACAAACACGCCCCGGAGCCGATTATTTTGCCGACATTACACGTTTGACATTCCCTGATGGCAGCGTAGACGAAATCCGCTCACACCACTTTTTCGAGCACTTTGAACGCGCTCAAGCACTTGCCATGCTCTGCACCTGGCACCGCTGGCTAAAACCAAACGGGCTGCTCATTATTGAAACACCAGACTTTGAAGAAAGCATTAAACTATTCACTTCTGGCACCTGCAACTATGAGCAAAAACAGATCATCTTGCGCCACCTCTATGGTTCACAAGAAGCATTCTGGGCAATTCACTACGATGGCTGGTATCTTGAAAAATATAAACACATTTTGAATGCACTCGGCTTTGACGTAATTATGATTAATCAGGCAGGAGAACTGATTCGCAACATAACCATTTTTGCTGTTAAAAACCGCTCTCTCTCGCCAGCAACGTTGTATAACACTGGCAGACAGTTACTGCGCTTTAATATGGTAGCTGCAAGCGAAGAAGTTATGATGCCTGTGTGGATCAAATCATTTGATGAATTCTTATCGCGCTCAGGTCAGTTGTAACTGATTTTTACTATACGAACAGAAAAAAAGAGGGATCTGTGTGACCCCTCTTTTTTTATACTGTTATTTTATTGCTTGCGGTATTTTGCGGGCCTCCAAGCTTCCCACGGACCTTCCTCATAATATTTGCGTATACACAGCGAGAAGTTTTCACCTGAAAATTCTGAATATGCTTTGAGACATTGCTTGCGCATAGCAGCTTCTTGCTCAGGAGAAATTGCTGCAAGTATCTCTGGAATTCTATCTATGTCATCTTCATCGATGGCAATAATGCACGAATCCCAATCAAATGTTCCTGGCAGTGCAATATCTTTTGCTGGCATTACAATAGGAATAGCACCCGCACAAAGTGACTCCCAAAAGCGCAAGCTTGATCTACCATTACCACGCGGACACAGCGAAAAACGAGAGCGCGCAAGTACGTCTTGATACTCCCGCTTTTCAGCATCACGATGATTATCAGCATTTATAAAAAAGTGCCAATTGCCTCGTTCTTTGATTACTGCATTTGGCGCATGCCGTGTGGTGGTAAATATTTTAGCGCGCGTTTCATGCGTGCGAAATCCTATAAATGAATAGAGAATATCTTTGTGTTCCGCTGGCTCTACAGCATTTACTGCCATTTGAGGAAATGGTAATACCTTCACCTTCCCAAATGTCTCACCAATACATGATGAGGCAAATACAACATCTAGCCCCATACGCTGTGCTGCAGGCAGCACATTCCAATAGTAGTCATGCTGGCACACAGTAAAACCACCGCTCACCAAGCGCACGGAAGGAAAATCGGAGATTTTGCCCCAATTTAAGATCCAACTTAACGGCGCTGCAAAGTAGGTGATATCAAGATCAAGCGGATGCTCTTTAAATTGCTCCCACACGGTACATTCTGTGCGCACTGGATCATCAAAAAAATGCTCTTGCTGATGTTCTACAAAGTTCCATGCATACGCTGTACAGCCAACTATTGCATGTATGGCACACATGAGTGCCGTTATTTTTCTCATCATGATAAGCCTTTTCTACTACGCCGTGCGATTATTACGGACAAATGCTTCATCTTTTATCCAGATGCCAATTTCATCTACTACGAGATTATCACTCTGCCAATGCACTCTGCGCGGATAGATAGTCATTTTTTGATCACCTACCAGATCAGCTGCTTGAGAGAATGACGAACCTGATTTGATAAGGCAGTCACACTGCGTCAGTGAAAAGAAGTCTATAAGCACATTCTTATCATGCGCATTATCTTCAGTGCGACACGCAAATGCAATGTTGCGCGATGTTACCATAGCTTGTAAACGCTCCACAAGTTCGCGCGGATTTTGATGATCGGTGAGTACAAATACAAGGATCATTTTGCTTGAGAAAAGCTGCGCAACATATTCTATTTGCTGCGCATAAAACTCATCAGGCAAAAATTTGTAAGGATAGCGCACATCGCAATAATGTTCCCATCGATTAGCATGAAGCGGCGTTCCTGCTTTTTTGTGTTCATATAAAAGGGGAAGATCATAGCCACCCCCCTTTCTCATGTGTACACCCACACTAATACAGTCATGTGGAAGATCTATACGCTGCATGCCACCTATTGGCCTTACGTCAGCTTTCAGCTGAGCCATAAAAACTTCGTCAGCGATTACATCTTTCCACGTAGTTATTTCCTCCCAATTATCCCAGCCGGTATCATGAAAGAAAAAATCAAGCTGAAAAAGCGTATCAGGCATACCAGGAATAACATCACGCTGCGTCATCACACGCACCATCCGACTGGGACGCCAGTCGTGCGGCGGTTGCATCTGCGTTTCATGCAATATAAGCTGGTCTGAGTAAGGAAATGGATGATAAAAAAAAGGGAGCTGATGTTTATGCGCCATCCATTTTGCTCGCGCATAGATCATAAGTCTATCGCCGAATCGTCCGCTCCAGGCGGGATCCCATGAGACCACACTCTGAGCTAGTAGACGCAGTGGTACAACGAGTAAAAACAGTAACGCTAATGCGCGCAAAGAAGTAGTATGCTTCACAAGATGTCTCTCCTTTGTGTATATAAAACAGACATTCTAAGGTAAGTTTAACACATTCAAAAGTGCCTTCAACACGCGCAATGTCGTATGTATCTTCATACATTGCAGTCATTAATATCCAAAAAAAGGAAGTACGGTGAAACTACGTTTTTGCATCATTTTTTTACTATCAGTTATGCCTCTATCGTATATGCACAGTGAAACAACACTTAAACTTAGTTTTTGCTCATATAAGGCAGGTAGCAGTCCAAAATACCCCGCCTTTAGTGGCCCGCTTTCACGATCGTTTTTGACTTCATTACGTGATTTTTTTGAAAGTAATTTTTTCATTGAAACGGGCACACTTGGCGGAGAAACCACCAATATAGCCGCATCTCTTTTTGAGACAGTGCATACCATCGAGCTATCCGAATACT
>JAGVMI010000005.1 GCA_020053845.1 Candidatus Babeliales bacterium | reverse complement strand
TATAATAATAGCCGTTGTGGCAAGAGCAATGAGCTCTCCCATTGGGCGTGCCCAGGTGTAGATAGCAAGCATGCACGCAGCAGTGAGCAGGGCGCGTGTCGGGTGCTTGGAGCGATTGGTGAGCGTAGTAAAAAGAAACAAAAGAAACACATAAAAAAAGAGCGATGCGAGTGCATCGGTGAGCAAATAGGTGCTTGCAAGAATAAAGCCCAAATGGAATGTGCTTATCCATCCTGCAGCCAGTGCAATGATTGGTATGCCTGTCATGGCAAGTGCGAGCAGGAGCACAAGTACTGGCACAAAAGAACTGAGCGCAATCTGCACCCAGATTGATGCGCGCTGCGCGAGAGCATTATCCTGAAACTGTGCGCTGCTAACGCCATGCATGCGATAAAATGCAGCAAGGTATGCAGGGTATGCGGGCGTGCGCCAGAAGATAGGCTGGCCGTTATCAAGCCTGCACATGCCTTTGCCCAGTGCGATGCACAATGCGGCGTGATGGTAATCAGGAGAATCAGGCTGACGATAGTAGCCATGGGGTTGCACAACATACGCAAACATGAGCGCGCGCACTACAAAAGCAATAAGCGCCATAGCGCATGCATTGCTTACTAATGCACATCGTGAAAGCTGCAGCATCATGAACTCTTCTTTTTTTGTAATCGACGAGTAGACCGATTCGAGTATGGCATGATACACTGCGCGGTCAAGGAAGTTTTGGAATTTAGCACAAACCCGGTATCTTAATGATGCCAATCTGATAGCAAACTCAATGATACGCAATCACCAAAAGGAGCATATAATGACGGTGCAAAAAATAATGATGAGCGCTCTGCTTTTATGCGGGCTTATAATGCCATCGAGCATGATGTTTGCGATGGAGGGGCGCAAGCATAAGAGTGGCAGTAACATATATGACAGTACGCGCTTGTCCCGTAAACAGGCCATAGAAATGGCACAGAAATTGCAAGAGCAAGACGAGCAAGGTAACGCTGAAGAACAACAAATTCAAGGTGTTCCAAAAGAAGAACAAAACACGCCCAATACGATAGACCAGCTTTTTTCAGATGCTCCTTCAGATGATGAGCAACAACAGATAGATTTGTCTAAAAGCGGCCACTTTCTTCCTGTGCAGTTCAATAACCTTGATCAGCAAAAGCAACATTCATCTGATGAAAGCGATCAAGACGGCTCGCAATTAGAAGAAGAACACACGAGCGAAAGCCAGAGCAAAAATGACGATGGCAAGAAAATTATAATTATAACCGATGAGCTGAGTGCTGAGGAGTCGGCCTACTTGTCTAAGAGTGGCTACACTCCCGTTGTGGCGCAAAACGAAGATTCGGCTGATGAAGCTAACCAAAACGACTCACAATTAGAAGAAGAACATAAGAGCGACAGTGGCACTGATTATGAAGATGAGCCAGGTAGTGTAACGCCACCCCTATCAGATAACGAAAAGCAGCAGCAAGAAGCTGCGCTGCAAGAGGCTCAAAAAGAATTGCAAAACTTACTCAATGAAGATACTAAGCCTGAAAAGCCGCAAACCTCATCCACCAACTCATTGTTGGCAGCATCAGAAATTTTTGCAGAACAAGCTGCTGAGCAGCAATTGCTGGAACAGCGGAAAAATAAGATAGATGAATTAAGGCGAGCTGTGCTCAGAAACGCTGAAGTTACGGAAAATGTATCAGGCGATCGCGATAGCAAAGTGACGTTCAATCTAGAGCCTGAAATACATCGTTATCCACAAATGAAAGATGATCAAGATAGCTTGCAAGAGATCGAGCGTTCTTCTAATAAGCATAAAAAAGAAACAGATTCAGATCTTTTATGGTTTCCAGAGCTAGAAAACTCAAGCAAAAGTGAGCAATTTGAACAGCAGCAAAAGCAGCCTGAAAAAGAAGAGCAGCTCAATCCAGAAGTAACTACGCCGCGCACAAGTGATCTTTCTCAGCCTTCCATTATGCCGGGCGGTTGTGTGAAGCCGTTGCAAGAGTCACAAAAGTCCCCAGAAAATTCTGACTCGGATACACCGCGTCCTGAAGATCAGCAAAAACAAGAAGCAGAAAAACTGCCACAAGAAACCCATGAGCCAGAGCTCGAGAAAAAAGATAGCAGTGGCGATGAAAGCGCAGATGAGCCTGAAGAAAAACCAGAAGTTAGGATTGATACTAAGGAGGATTTGCTTAAGTGGCTGGAAGAAGAGCAAGATCCGCTTGATGCTGTTACGGGCGCTGATAGCAAGAACAAAACTTCAAGTGTGCCAAGTGTAACTCTGAAGCCTGATAAACCAGAAGAGAAGAGTGGATTTAGCAGCAGTGAGAATAGTGACGAAGATGAGAACTGTAAAGGGTGTTGTAAAGAAAAGTCTGACTTAGATAGCGATAGATCATGGAAGCCTTTTTCAGAAAGCGATAGCTCAAGTCCATCCTCTGCACGAGAGCTGAGCGAGGGTGAAAGAAACGGCAAAGATTTAACGCGAGATGATGAGAGCAACGAGTCTGAGTCAGATAAAATAGAAGATCCAAAGAAATCGGATAACTCTGACGAACTGCAGCAAGAGCGTGATAAGGATGAAAAGCCTGGCTCAGGAGATGACACAGCCGGTCAAGAGTCTTCCGATGCAGAGAAAAAAGATAAAGCGTTATCAGCAGAGGAAGATAACAATACTCCACCAAGTGGCAATGCGGATGAAATTTTGAAAGATTTGTCTTTGGATCCAAAGCAAACAATAAAGCGCACCTTTAATGCCCGCAATGTATCGTTTACTCTCGAGGGACTTGCACAAAAAGGCAACGGCGAGTTTAAGAAGATAGTTGAAAAAGTGTACGGTACTACGCAAAAAAGTATAAGCTATCCGACATTTGTGGATGCGTTTAAAAAGAAGTACGCACAAGAAATCGCAAAAAATGAGCAACTTGGTCAACAAATCGCTGAGCTTGAAAAGTGTGTAGCAAAAAATATCGAATCTGATCCCACAAGTACCACTAGGGGTCTGAACGCAGACGAAGAAGCGCATCTTCATGAGATTGAAGATCTTGTAGAGAATATTTATAAAGTGGTGGTGGCATTGCAAGATGACGGTGCGTTCAACACTGGATTCTTCTCAACGGTTATGAGATCAATAAGAGTGCATCCCGTATTTGCAACGCTTGGCAGCCTTGCAGCACTTGTTACTGGTTACACAATTTATGAAATCATGACGTTGCCTGATGAAGAGATTGTTGATAGTGCAATGAGTCAGCAAAGCTATGTTCAGCCGCACGAGCAGGTTAAGCCTGCTGCGACTGCGCCAGCTGCGTAATACTTGTTTGCTGGAGTAAGTATGGGGACAGGCATTTCCGCCTGTCCCATTTTTTGTATTACTTGTTAAAAATGCTGGTTACCTGATCAATAATCCAGGTGATGCCATTTTTGATTGTTTCAAGAATTGCCGTAATAAAGCCAAATAGAGCTGATACGATGTCGGCAAAAGGATTGCTGCTTGATGATTCTGATTGTTCAGGCGCTGCTTGTTCCTGTACTTCATCCGCTTGAGGAGCAATGCCCATCACTTTTTCTGCATCGCCTGCTGCGCTCAAGCCAAAAAGCTTGCGTGATTGCTCAAGTACATGCTCGCGCATGCGGCCAAAGTTGGTGATGCCTGTTTCATGTGCAAGTACAGCGCCATCTTTGACGTACAAGAATGTAGGCACGCCATTAACATTGAGTTCTTGGCTTAAATTTTGCAACTCATCTATGTTGATGCGTGCAAAAGTAACAGATGCAAGTTCAGGCATCTCTGAAAGTTCGTCGAGCGTGCCTTGCACTTGGATGCACACGCCACACCAGTCTGCATACAGCTCTACTACGAGTGGCGTACCGCTTGATGCACGCGTGCGATAATCTTGTTCACTCGTGATGTCTATCAATTTAGCATGTACCGGTATGCACAAAAGCGCGCATAAGAGTGCATATTTTGTATCCATCATCTCTCCTTTTTTTCAAGATATGAGGCAGATTCCTCTATTTTTGTGCTCTCTTGTGTTCTGATAGTAGTTAAATGGCATGAGAAAATGAAAGCAAATGACTCCTATCATTTAGGAAATGGGCAAAAATAGCTGCAATAGTTATGGGGCGCTGCTCTGGCAGCTCATTTCAGTGTAAGTTACGCCCGCAGCGCCTTTGTTTCCATGTGTATTATTTTGCTCATTGGGATGAAAAAAATTTTTAGAATATAGCTTCAGAAAAAAAGTGAAAAAAGTGTTTGCTCCTGGGCATACAAACCATTACATTTATCTGTACCACTAAGGGACAACATATCCATATTGTCATGTTAGTAAAAAAAATAAATTCTTGTATGGCATTTGTGCTGTGACAAGAGTGAAGGGAAGTTGTCACTTTTTTTGGGTGGTAAAAAAGTGAATAGATGCGTACCGCTCTAGCACGAAAGGATGCCATGGAACAAGAACGCAGCGCAGCGCTTAAGCAAATGTCGTCACTCTTTTTACAGCAGAATGCTGAGAAGGAGGGGCGTGCCATTAATCGTTTTCTCGTTATTGGACGCGACGGATCGCATATTCCGCTTGACCTTGATCGCATGAGGCGCTCAATTCTCTGGGCTGCGCTCTC
>JAGVMI010000070.1 GCA_020053845.1 Candidatus Babeliales bacterium | reverse complement strand
TGGCACTGTATACACCATCAAGCTCAATACGCTCATACGCTCGTACCAAGTTACATAATTCGGCAGCTTGCGGTGTAAAAACCCCATATGCATTGCCGCAACAGCGCGTATCTACAGAAAAATCCTTTGCATCAAAATCAAAGAGTGGAAATGAGGGATCTTTTTCATGGAGCAGTTCATTAGCTTGGCGCGCAAGCATAATAATATCATCCATACATGCTTGTGCACTCTCCACAGGCTCAACTGCAACTGCGATAAGGTGTGATTTCAGCCCTGCTGCTTTAATTCCTAGTAATAGTCCTGCTGCAGTACCATAGCTTCCTGCAGCTACATAGATTATGTCGGGCTCTGGCAATTCATCTCTTTCTAATTGTTCTCTCAGCTCAAAAGCTGCATTTACATAGCCCACAGCGCCAAGAGCATTTGAACCACCTACGGGAACCACATAAGGCATGTCTTTGCCATCTTCGAGTAACTGCTTACATACTTGCACTGCTTTCAAGCTACGTTGTGCTGACGAATCACAATGATACATGCGCGCATGCATACGCGACATAATAGCAAGATTCCTGCGCACGATGTGGCTATTTGGCTGCTCTGCAAGTATCACATGCGCGCCCAAACCCAAACGGCGTGCACATACTGCTGTAGCAGTAGCAAAATTAGAACCTGCACAGCCGAATGCAAGAATAGATTGCGCTCCTGAAAGCCATGCATCTGCGAGAATAAATTCCAGCTTTCTGATTTTATTGCCGCCAAAAAAGCGTCGATTCGCGATGAGTTCTATTCCAGATTCGCTATCAAGTTTCATGTACAACTCGCCCACAGCAATGCACGACTCTAGATTATCGAGGCGCACAACACGCGTAGGAAATTGCCCGAGCATAAAGCTTGGGAGGGTAAAAGAAAGTTGGGGAAATGCACGATACAACGGTGATGAGCGGCACGTGAATGCAGGTACTAATGCTGAACGTGCGCTTCTTAAAACATCTTTTCGATCAAGAACATGCAATTCGCTGCTGGAAATCCCTGTACATGCCGCAAACCTATCTATGTACGGATCATGCAATGCATATACCATGCTTGGTAAAAGCAAAAATAGGTGTAATGTGCTATGCAGGCGCTTCATCATACGTGCTCCTTTAATGCATCAAGAAATCATACTCAGCTCCAATATCCTAGCACGCTCTGCCCTCCAAACACACGTTGCCCAAGCCCTACTGCCAGTTTTACTTGCGCAGGAAGAAAAATATCAACGCGAGATCCAAAACGAATCAGACCTATTTTGTCACCCGCATGAACCAGCGACTCTTCATGAGCAAAGCAGCAAATCCTACGTGCTACAGTACCTGCGATTTGCCGCACCATAACACTCCTGCCCTGTTCATCTTGCAGCGTGATATCGTTGCGCTCATTAAGCTCAGAACTTTTGGGCAAAAATGCGAACGTAAATGCACCTGGCTTGTATACAACGCGCATTACTTTACCTGCTATAGGGCTCCAGGTTACATGCACATCAAGAGGAGACAGAAAAATGGAAACACGCTGTGCATATCCAGCAAATCCATTGAGTTGATCAAATGCTATATCAACAATCTTGCCATCCGCCGGGCACACAAGCACGGGCTTGCCCGCGACATATTCAGTACATGCGCGATCAGGATTACGGAAAAAATAGAGAGTCAGGAAAAAAAGCAGCGCCGCACTATACAACAAAAAGCGCGACATATGCAGCCCAACAAGTGCTATTGCGCAAAGCACTGCCACAATCATCTGCCCTTCAGACCATAAAAGATTATTATGCAAAAAAGAAAGCATGATTATCACACGTTAAGCAACAAAAAAGGTACCCTCGGTAGGGTACCTTGTATTGCTCTAAAATAAAAGAACCGTCATGTGATGGGAAATGCTACGCAACCGCGTTAAGAGGTGTGCCGGTTATATAGGATGCTTTGCATGCATCCCAAGTTGGTAATGGCTTGCCCACACGGCATAAAGTACGGACTATTCCTTTTTCATCTCGATAGACTACTTGGCGACGGGTTGCACATACCGTATCAAACGAATATTCAATTTTCATACGCGAATCAAATACACCCGCACCCGCAATTGAAAGCCCAAAAACAGTTGTTGAGGGAACAATAATGCGCGGCTCATATATCTTCATAAGATACGCTTCCCGACATACCATATTGTAGGCTGCAATTTTGCCTTGTTTTTTAGCATCACTCCATTTTTTGCTGCCCCAGTATCCACCTTTTTTGCGATGTTTAATTATTGCTACATCACCACCTGCATAAATTGCAGGATCACTCGTGCATAAAAATTCATTAACAAGGATACCTACCGGGTCTGCTACAATTCCTGCTTGTTGTGAAAGCTCTACATTGCGTTTCACACCAGTAGCTACTACGAGCAACTGTGCCTGCAAACTTTCACCTGTTGAAAGCTGTACTGATGCCACGCTAGTTCCATTAGATGCGCGTGTATAGCCAGTTACCTGACAATTAGTGCATATATCAACGCCAGCACGTTTCAGATGTGCAGCTGCTACATCAGCTATGTCACAACCATCATTATCAAGTATGTAAGGAGCTATGTTATCTCTGTGCGTTATGAGCGTTACCTGAATGCCACGTTTTACCAATGCCTCTGCACACTCAAGCCCGGTAAATCCAGTGCCTACAACTACAGCACGTTTTACATGTGCACGTTCGATGTAGTGCTTCATATTCTGCGCATGCTCAAGTGAATTAAGTGTGTACACACCATCGCCAAACTGATCCACTGATGGGATACCTCGAGGGCGAGTGCCGGTGGCGAGGAATAACTTTTCGTAGCTGATAACTTCATTTGTATCAAGTGTTATGGTATGTGCTGCGCGATCAATACTCGTTACGCGCGTACCAAGACGCAGAGTAATATGCGCAGCTGATGCTTGAGCACAAGTGAAGATAGTGATCGCATGCTCATCTTTTTTGCCCGCAAGATATGAGGGCAATTTGCATGTGTTGTACGGCAATTCACGTGCCGCATCGATTACGGTGATGCGGATATCCTCACGCAACTTTCTTAATTCTTTTGCTGCCGCTATACCCGCAGCTGAAGCGCCAACAATCACATAGTGAGGCGCTGTTGCAAGCGGTGCAGGTTTGGTTTGCCAGACATGTGACCAAAATGATGCTGATAATGATGCACTTGCACCAAAAAGCAACGCAGAAAGCAGTATATTAAATCTAAGAGAAATCATAATAATCCCCCATTTAAAAGGTATATTCTTACCTTTTAGGGTACAAAAAGGGCTAAATTATGCAACCGCCCCCGCTAGATGATTTGGCCCGTTAAAAGGCTTCTGCGCAACGTCCCGAGCTTTGAGGTATCCCCCAGAAGGGCAAAACCCTTAATTATTTGCTCCTGATCACGCACCAGCAGCTCAAATCCGCTCTCTGCCACGTTTAGGTCCATTTTCCAGCCATCAGGCACCCCTCGAAGTATCCCGGCTGCTGCAAATTTCAAACCGAAAAATGCCGAAGAGGTAATCAGTACCGCCCCGGGGTATGGTTTGGAAGGCCCCCCTGCCATATGCGAAGCAGCGATGGCTCCCTGCAGCATAGCATCGGGCCAGAGGCAACTTTGTATGACTGCCCCACTTAATTGATCTTTTACGCGTGCCACATCGCCTGCGGCATATATGGCGGCATCACTTGTTTGCATGTAATCATTGACCACTATACCTGCCTGATCACATACAATCCCTGCTTGCACCGCCAGTTCGCTATTAGGCTTAGTGCCTGCCGCACATACAATCATGTCAGCAGCCACTATACACCCATCACCAAGTTCAACTATGTAGTGCTGCGTGTCTTTGCTTATTCTTTGTACATGCTTCTGCAGATACAACGTTACACCTGCATTGCTCATAGCTGTATGTAGATAACCAGCTGATTGGGGCTCCAGAACTGCGGGCAATACATGCTCACGTCGTTCAATAAGATGTACTGCTACACCATGCGCTGTGAGCACATCCGCACACTCCACACCACTCAAGCCTGCGCCTATTATTACAGCACTGCGCGCATTATCATTGCGCACACGCGCAAGCAATTGATCCACATCAGTGCGGGTATGAAATGTAGCAATGGCATTCTCGCGCAAGCCCGGTATAGGCGGCATAAAAGGAGAACCACCCGTGGCAATCAATAAGGCATCGTAGTGCAACATATTGCCACAGCCGAGTGTAACTGTGCGCTGCGCACAATTGATAGCAGCAACCCGCGTAGAGAGCATAAGCTCTATGCGTTTTTGTAACACTACTTCTGGAGTAAGTAATGCAATACTC
>JAGVMI010000019.1 GCA_020053845.1 Candidatus Babeliales bacterium | reverse complement strand
TGTGCTCTTCCGATCTGCAATTATTATGAGCTTTATCGTGTAAAATAGCATATCGAGTAATGTCTTTTTTGTGCTTTACTAAGTAACGAGATCCTGCATCACAAGGTAGTGTGAGTATTGTACGCTTTGCTTCTGTGCGTATGAATCGACTAAGCGCATATGAAAGAAATATTTTTTTACTAGGAATAGTGAAATATTCGAGCCACAACTGCTGGTTGCTTATGAGTTTGCTTATATAATAAAAAAAAACCTTTTTATTTTCCTCATGGTAGGGGCTTACTACTTGTTTATTTAAGTGGTAAAGAATTGATGTTTGTACTGCTAATGATGCTTGTACGGGATAGTCTTTCATCAAATCAAGATAGCAAGCTTCTACGCAGGGGAGTATCGATTTTGGAACAAGATGCTCCTCGCACGCAAGTATCAAGCTCACAACTGAACTGCTTAAGTTATTGGGAGCACTTGCAATCGCGCGTGCAACTGCCGGTAAGCACAATTGCATAAGAGAAGGAACTGTCTTATGAGTTACATATGGGCTTGTGCGCGCAAGTAGTTTTGATGCGGGGGTGCCTACCATATCAAGGAGGTTGTGTGGCACTTTAAATGAGGGAAATGAGAAAGTGTGCAGCGCATAAGTATCATTTTGTGCGTGTGTGATGCAGCAGAGTTCTTTCCTCGCACGATACACAGACTTTATAGCGCCTTCTGCTGTAGGTATCGTAACCTGAAATAAGGGAGAACCGTTGTACTCATCAACGTACGCGATATTATTATCGTGGCTAATGATGAGTCGTCGAAAAATATTTGACTCGTCATAATACGAAAACGCAATAGGTCCGTTTTTTTCTTTAAAAGATTTCTCAACCACGGGAGTGATTGACGAATAATAGTATTCGCTGTGCGGGATTGAGGAATAATAGCATTCGCTTTTTAAGCATGCATGTTCAAAAATGGTGTGTTTTCGCCCTTCAAAACGTACTAAATGATATGCAGAGCATCCATTGGTGAGTGGCAGTGTAGTCAAGTAAGGCTTCAATAAAGACATTGAGTCCCATGCAAGTTGTGCGTTAAATATTTCAGTAAGATCGTCGATAGTGTGATCAACTTTGATAAGTCGCAGACGATCATTATGAGAACACTTAATACGTGCTTTAAGTTGTTCAATAGTAGCGCCCGCAGAGTGAATGGTTGGTGAGTTTATTCGAAATACGTGATGGCTTTCTTGTGCTACGAGACTACGTGCAGTGTACAATTTCTCACTAAAAATATCATTATCGTGCATGGCATAATGTATGGTTGGAATGCATCCAATCATCAGTGCTGCATATACGTGTTTCATCCTACTCTGCCTATCATCAATGATGTGTGCATATCTTTTTTTAACTATCCATTCTCAATACATGAAGCATGACGTATTGGCAAGAACGCGGTATAGTGTCGCCTGGAACATACAAAGAAGGAGCACTCCATGTGTGGACTTGCTGGGTACTATGCTCTTAGTGAGCGCCAGGTTTCCCATGATCAACAAATAGTGCGTGCACTTGCACAGTCTTTACAGCATCGCGGGCCAGATGGCGAAGGTTTTTGGATTGATGAAGCACATCACGTAGCTTTTGCACATCGTAGACTGAGTATTATCGATACATCACCAGCAGGCGCACAGCCTATGCATAGCGATAGTGCCGTGATTGCATTTAACGGTGAGATTTATAACTTCAAAGCGCTGCGCGCTGAACTTACGCGTGCGGGACATGTGTTTACCACACAAAGTGATACTGAGGTAATTCTTGCCGCCTATGAGCGCTGGGGAATAGCCTGCCTTGATCGCCTTGAGGGAATGTTTGCTTTTGCATTGTATGATAAGCGCACGCGTGAACTTTTTCTTGCGCGCGATCGCATCGGCGTTAAGCCACTTTATTTCTCCATGCAAGGCGAAATGTTAAGCTTTGCTTCTGAAATAAAAGCACTCTGGCAAATGCCATGGATCACTAAAAATATTCGCTTGGTATCGCTTTCGCATTATCTCACGTTTCTTGCAGTTCCTGCTCCATACACCATGTTTGAGCAGGTATATAAACTTCCTGCAGGATTTTATGCAAAAGCATCGCCGCATGGCAAGCTGAGCTTTCATGAATGGTATTCACCACGTCCGCGCACAATACACCCCACCGATGAATATGAAGCGATTGAACGGCTTGATGATCTCATGAGAGGCTCTATAGAACAGCGCATGGTATCTGATGTACCCGTTGGGGTATTTCTTTCAGGCGGCGTTGATTCGAGTCTGATTACTGCATACGCAAAACGGCATGCGCAGCAATTAAAAACATTTAACGTGTCGTTTAGCGATGGCCCTGAATATCAAGAGCGCATGTGGGCGCGAGCAGTTGCAGATCATGTGGGCAGTGAACATCATGAGCTTATTCTCAATGAGCAGGATGCATTTAATTTCTTTGATGCAATGGTGTATCACCAGGATGAGCCATTAGGCGATAGCGTGTGTGTGCCACTCTATTATGTATCAAAAATGGCGAAACAGCACGGAGTGAGCGTCGTGCTCATGGGGGAAGGAGCAGACGAACTGTTTTGCGGATACCCTATGTATGTGCGCTATTTGCAAGCGCATCGCTATTGGCGTACTTCGCAGCAGCTTGTTCCTTCAGTCTGCCGCCGTATGTTATTCAAAGCAGCAACACGCTGGTATGAGCCGCACACCTACAAGCTTGGCATGATGCATGCATGGACTACCGAGGCCTCGCTTTTTCATGGCGGAGTGCAGCTGTGTTCTCCTTTGAGTAAGTCGCTACTTGCACGGCAGCCATTGGTATCAGGCGAAGATGCTGTAGTGCAGGCTATCTATCCAGGCATTTGCGCATCGTCTGATAGTTATGCAATCGCTGACTATCACGTGGCGCGGTTTGTGTGTGAAAATCCTCAAGCAGATTTTTATGCATCGATGATGTATCTCGAGCTCAAGCATCGCTTGCCTGAATTATTGCTCACGCGGTCGGATAAGATGACGATGGCTGCGGGTGTGGAAGGGCGTGTGCCATTTCTTGATTACCGTGTAGTAGAATATGCACTTGGCCTTTCTGTCGATTATAAATATCGCCATAATCAGACAAAGTATATGCTCAAAAAATTGGCAGAGCGCTATATTCCCTCATCCGTTATC
>JAGVMI010000107.1 GCA_020053845.1 Candidatus Babeliales bacterium | reverse complement strand
CTTCCTTGCCATCAGGCGATAAAGCGGCATGATGCAATTCTTTCGTGCAAAACTGTGCGAGAAGCTCTTTTGTTTTCAAATCATAAATCCACACAGATCCTTCGCCATTTTCTGAAGCATGTGGATCGGTAAACGCTACACGCGTACCGCTTGCATCAATTGATAGTCTCAAAGAGGACATTTGAGCATAGCGAGCCTGCGCATTGCCAAAATTGATTGGCATTCCCCCGAGCTGATAGCCTTTGGAAAATAGATACAGATTTTTGCCGCCTTCATTGAGCGGTTGGCCCGCAGCAATAATGTCGCCAGCAGGAGTGTGCACAACTGAATGAGGCGTAAATCCATGAGGTGTTGCAAGTGACTTTTGAAACTCACCCCACATGTTGTAGATATTCACACACTCATGCCTACTATCTGCTACAGCATACATACCATCATTACCCATGCTCACACTTGGCTGTGCGCATAAGCCAATCGGGTGGCTTATTCCCCCAATCTCACCGACATAATGCTGCGTAACATTTCTGAGTAAAGTAACGTGACTGTCGCTATGTGCATCATCTGGCGCTGAAGCAGCGGCAAGTATCTCTACAGAATCGAGCTCTGCTTGGCCCCATGAAATTGAAGTGATCTTGCCCGGACATTGGCACCATCGTAATGTTTCAAGACCAGCTTTCAATACATAGAGCTTACCATCACAGCGCGCTACAGCTATATTCTGATGCTGCGCATTCTTATTGTATGCAATATGATGTATCGCTACACCACTATTCCCATCCTCCGGCATGCCTTTAACAAAGCCATCTTTTGCGCTAAAAAGATTCGCAATATTCTCGTGCGTCTTGGCATCAAAGACTCCAATCGCATCATATTCTTTTCCCGGCCCATCACATACTTTAAGCGCTGCAGCAATACACGTACGATCTGGGGACCAGATAATACTCAAACATCTGACGGGCTTGAGATGCCCTTGTTGCACCTGCTCATTAGGCTGAGCATCCATCGCGCGCAGCTGCACAGCAGCGCATAACAATAAGCAGAGGCCGATACGGAATATATACGTCATGATGTTTTTCTCCTGATGGATCAGTGTATGTGGTGATAATATGATGATGTGCATATCCTGCACAGACATTGATATGTGTAGAAATGGTACATCCATACAGTATGCATACACTGCAACTTAGCTGGGCACGCATACTGCATGGTTTTATGTTTTATTAGTGAATTATGCCTCGCTCAAGCATCTCAAGCTCAGCTAAAGTATCAGTTTGTGCACTGCCTCTTTTTTCTAATGCATTACCTTCTTCATCTACCAAAGGCACGAAGTGGAGTTTGCCATTAGAACCAGCAAGAACAAGTATTTTGCCATCAGGCGTTATTTTCCCATCTACAAGTGATGCTTGTATGGTAATTAAAGGCTCAGAGCTTTTTTTATTATTCACATCGAACACATAAAATGCTCCGGCGTTGCTTGCATCTCCACCGTTTGTATCGATGCACCCGATATAGCGCTCGTCAGAAGTCCAAGAAACCTTAGGCTGAGCATCAGAATCATCCCCTTGCCCTGAAATGAAAGAACGCAAATAGCTGTGCGTCGAGCCTTCAAGCAGATGTATTATGCCTGTACATTGCCCCGGCACACCCGCGCACGCAAGATACGTATCTTCAGGAGAAAAAGACACATGCTGCAAGTGCACGTCGTCTTCAATCTGAATGCGCTCAACAAACTGTTCATGCTGCAATGAAACTGCGCTATCATGCGCATTAGTTTTGAGCTTTGATTGCTCGATAAACTTGCTTGTATGCAGAAGATTAACAACATTTGGATTTGCTGCTCGCGGATCAACAAATGCCACATCCCCTTGCTTATTTGCAGCAATAACCAATCTGCCATAGCTCGTATCTTTCCACAGATCATCGGTTGGTATTTCTTCCGCAGTTGAAGCATCATACAGAGCGATACGTCCACCATAATACTTGGTCGCTTCAACATTAAATTGCTCGATACTTGCTGCAAGTAATTTCTCACCCCATGAAATGGAAGTTATAGCCCCCAGCTTATTGCCATATGCTACGTATAATTGTTTAAACTCGTTGTCATATATATCCAGACGAATTATTTCGCCTTCAGCTGTTTCGCCTTTTCCGCCCAGCGCTATGCATTTACCCTCGCGATTGTAAGAAACATAAAATATGTTTGGCGTATTTACGCGAGCTGAGCTTTGCAGTGCACCCGATTGAGAGTAAATAGCCGCGTAGTTATCATTAAAATTTACAAATGGGGAGTTGGACATATTTTGCGACTGAACAGAGAAGATTGCGACAACATTTTTACGCGATACATCCATAGCAACTAGTTCTACATAAGATTTTTCATCCGTATGCGCGCCTCCCCTTTTGACCAAAGCTTTTTTAAAGCTTTTTATGCCTTTATGCACGCTTGCTGCTGCACTAAAAATATTCTTAAGCGTATCATCATTTTTTGATGCTGAATCCTGCTGCATAGCTGCGATATTAATGCCGCATATACTTGCAGCAATCACTATCATGATCTTGTGCTTAACCATAACGTATCCCCTTTTTGAGATGAATTTACTTCTTACTATCCCGTGCCGCCTGGGCACGCATCGTACGGCAGCTTTTTCGAGTAATACTGCCACTTATTGCACGCTAGTGTATCCAAGAAACTATTCTTGTACAAAGCAATACTCTTGCGCGCACTCCATACTCTTGTATGTTAGAGCGTAATGCAAGCCTTGCGTTCATGAAAAAGGAGGCTTTGTGATCCATTTTTTGCTTGTGTTACCTCTCGTCTGCCACTCATCATCACTCTTTTGCGCTGAGGATTCAGGGCACATTCCGCATGTATTTTTGGAAAAACCAGACCCAAACGAATACAAAAATAAGTACTATGACATCCGTGATTTCATAAAACACCTCAATTGCACAACTCCTGAAGAAATAGGCGAGCAGCTTTGTAAAAAACACCATCTTATACACGCCACACTATCTGATTTTGTAAAAAATGACTCACCAGTATTAACGCCTTATGTGTTGCGCCACACAAATGCTCTACATGCTGCAATAGAGACAGGCAATCTTCCTGCAGTCACGCTGCTCTTACAAAAAGGCGCTAGCCTTGAATGGCGCGACCAACACAAAACGCCTCTGCTTATTTGTGCGCTTAAAATGGAGCATGCATACAAGTCTCACAGTTCTGCTGCTGATCGTACTACAATAGCCAACCTCATGATGGAAAAAACATCATGCAGCGCTCCAGAGCTTCTGGTGTGGATCACAGACTCATTAAACAATCAAGATGAAGCTTTAGCTTGTCACTTACTCAAGCGCCTTGCTTACGCTTCAAAAAATATCTCAGACATTCCGATTATCACGCGCACTAGGCATATTAAAGCTGCGATTGAGCAGTTTTTTAAGAAAAATAATATTTCATACATACTGAAAGCCAAAAAAGAGCGCAATGATACGCTCGTTGCGTATGCTAATTCGTACCCTACTGATCATAGTAAAACAAGCATATACCTATCATCCCCGCTTGCTCGCGCTTTTGAGAAATGCAAAGAGCTGAAACACATTCAATCAAAGATAGCGCAACAAAAGCAACATGGTTGGCCTTCTCCTGATCTCACGCCATGGCCAGTTTTTGCTCAACATTTTGCACTTTCTAATAAAGCGCTGGAGACTCTATATGCACATTTTCCACTGGAGCCTGATTGCTGGGCACCTTTCCTGGTAAATGAATGCAGACGCCATAATCCCGCAGCTCTTGAAATTTATTGCCGTTATGGCGCCCTAGAACATCTTCGTTATTTACCCCTGCTGCCTCTAGCGCTTTATGATTGCACTCCAGATCAACAAAAAGAGCCTGATATTGAAAAAACAATGGAAACATTACTCAAGTACGGCTCATTTATTATGTCGCGATATCCTGATGACGCAGGAGATTGCCTCATTGATATCATCAAAAAAAAGCAGCTACTTTCCTACATACAGATTATCAAAAGAAATGTGCCAAGCATTCTCTCGCATGCACAACGCGATCAAGCAACCGCTTTGATAACTGCTCACTTGATAAGCAACAAGATAATCAATCCATCTGAACCCATTGCCGACGCTCACTACAAAGATTACGAGACTTTTGCCAGTACGCACAGCCGTAAGCCACCCAAGCTTTCTTGGCAACTACATACCATTCTTCATTATGCAGCAGGAACTCCCGATACTGAGCTCATGAACATTCTTTCTAAACACTACGCAAAGCATATAAACCCACATGCGCGAAATCAAAAAGGGCTTACACACGTCATGGCATTGCTCGATAGATTGGCTCATAGTGGCAACAATTTAGATATCTTTACCGACGTGTTAGAGTGCTATATAAAAAAAGATTCTGTGTGTCCCCCAGCAGAATTAGCGTGGCATCTTAACAACGAGCTCAATAAGCATTGCTCTCGAGATAGTACCGCAGCTGTACGCGCCTGTGCATTTGGACAGCTATGCAAACAGTATACGAATATACAAAGCATGGCTTTCTGCAGATATGTCAAGCAGGAAGCCCCGTCATGGCGCCCCCAACAAACACCTGCATGCACAACGTTTTTTGAAGAATATGCAGCGCTACATCAGCTGCCTCTCACTATACTAAGCCCCGATCAAATTTCAGATACTTTAAGCGACGAATATCCAATCATATATCTTGCTCATTCGGG
>JAGVMI010000090.1 GCA_020053845.1 Candidatus Babeliales bacterium | reverse complement strand
CTCTTCCCACTTCAAAGTGAAGCGGAAGATGTAATTCCGTATCTTGCTTGAGAATGAGATTGCCATCATTGAGTATGATGTTACCTGATACAGGAAACGCACTATCAAATACACAGCTTGTGCTTGAATTTTCAAGCGTGAATCCATTCCTAAACCACCCAAACCCAAGCATCTGGTTATTACTGTCAGAAGCGGGAAAGGTCACATTTGCCTCTACGCTTACTGCAGTTTTCGATCCCTTAATAAGAGCATGTACTGAAGTCGCAGTACACAACACACTCATTGCAATAATACATAAACGAAAATCACGCATTAAAGTCTCTCCCGTTTTCAGGTAAAAATAGCATACTGCTACCATTCAACGGGGATTGCTAACTGTCAAGCAATGCATCAAGAACTACTTTTTTACCACAATGCTTGTAAAGACATCCACAGTGAGTTTGAAGCGAAAACCCCTGACCAGAAGGGATACCACGCTTCTTTATTTTTATTCATCCAGGCGAGTAGCCCACCAATTACAAGACCAATTGTAAGATTGAGCGGCATAAGAATGCCGCCAAGCACCAACGCTGGATTAATTTTCAATCGAGAAAGCACAAATCCAAGTAACATGCCCAGCAATACAACAGTGTAATCAATAGACATATATTTACGTGCATCAATAAGCAGCTGCCTACTTTGCGCTTTATACGCAAAAAGTTCTGCTGATCCAAGTCCAAATTTGTTGATAAGAATCCAAAAACTAGCGCCAACTGCAGCTGACGCTATGATAAGCCCACCATATTGATATGCTTTAACGCGCGTACTACTTACCTGGCAAAGCTGTGCGAGCTTTCTTCCAAAAAGCACGTCTGCTGCTACACCTCCACAAATTTCAACAAATGTTGCCACAAACACTATTTGCACCAAATCTAGGTTGAAGAAAAACATTGCAGGAATCATAACAAATGTTGCAAAGCGCCCAAGCGGAGCAAGGCCTATGCGGCCTGCAATAAGTGTAATTTGATAGGTAAATATAATCGTTGCAAGAATCAGGAACACCTGAGCTCCTGCAGAAAAATTCGCATACGTCAGAAAGAGTATTGTTATGCAAAATAACGATAAAAATTCACGTACATGCTTGCGGTATGGTTGCAATGCTATTTTCCAATCATAGCCTTGCGAAGAACGGGATGTGCAAAAATTATGTACAGAGCGTGCAAGTGACAGAAAACTCGCAACAACACCAGTAAGCACTATTCCACTACACACAGCAAAGAGAAACTCTGTTGCATTAAGCATGGGATATAATGCTCTATGTGCCACATCAAGAATGCCAATTTTAATCAACGCGCCTGCAGCCAAAGGCAGCGCTATAACATGCCCTGTTACAAAGCCCACGGCCCACAGGATTGGCCATAAATCTATACGTAATGCTGGTACAAAAAATAAGCCCCACTGCACACTGCGCATTACCGTAATGCCTTTGGGAATAAGGCTGGTACACCAGCGCGACCCATCCTGCAAGAGGCAAAATATAAGTGTCATCAAAAAACCAATAAGAAGCTCATATGCTTTTTGCACTTGGTGTTGAGCAGCTATCATCTTGTATATCATCTGACCAATAGGGAAGGTGAGCTTTTGCACGTCAATCAATTCATGTTCAAGACAATTGGCCACCCATATGCCAAGCCATCCAGCTGTTAATGTCAGCCCTGCAAGCATTGATGCAAAAAAGATTGGCTGCGCCATCCATGCCGCAAAAAGATTATGGTCAAGAAAATAAAGTGCCGGAAATGAAAACCCAATTGCAGTGGCAACAATACCACCTATTGATCCTGCACTTGTGCTGAGCGCAAGAATAGCCGTGCTATTTTTCTCTCGAGCAAAAATACGCACAAGTGGCAGTGCTATGAGTACAAGAGTTGGCGCAATCCAAGGCCCTATGGCTGTAGCCATTGATACATAGCTCATAACGCATGTGGCAAGTATCGAAAGCACAACACTCAAAGATATAATGAATGCTGACATAGTGATGCCATTCCCTGGATAAAACAATGGTTGTGTATTTACCATCCTCACAAAACGCGCTATCTTGATGATGCGTTCTGTACGCAGTTCTGCAATGTAGCACAATGGACTAAGAATGAAAACGAGACGGTGGCAAAAGTATACGTTCTTTTTCCTACTAACAGTTGCTTTCTTGGGCGCTTATCATCAGCCAGACGAAAATGAGCACTTAATTGCAGAACATCATTCTATACCCACACATGCTACATCACATACATGGCAAGACTCGGCATACTTAAACACGCAATTTCTCAAAAACTACAAACGCGTTAATTACGCGCTGCGCAAAGAAGGTTTTACGCACGGTTTTTTTGAATCAACCGATGGCCTCGCGCTTAACTATCTACTTCTTGAAAAGCCTCATGCGCGAGCAAGCATAATTGTCTGCTGTGGATGGCTCCCTGGCAGGAAAGAAGGCATGGCAAGCCTCTTTGCACTACTTCCTCACGATTGCAATATATTATTTTTTGATGCACGCGGACATGGCTCTAGCGAGGGCCCTCTTTTTTCGCAATTTTACGCATATGGCAAGCACGAGTATAAAGATATTATTGGTGCACTACGATTTATGCACGAACGTAATCCGCAAGCTCCTATCATAATTTTTGGCATGTGCGCAGGTGCATTCAATGCAGCTCACGCTCTTATAAGACTCACTAAGCAACCAGATATGCTCAATCACTACCGTATCGCTGGATTTATATTTGACAGCGGGTGGGGATCAGTCACAAATGCATCTTACTCTGCACCTTATACTCACATAAAAGATAGTGTGCATGAAATGATTGCAGGCCATCGTAAAAAGCAAACCCTGCTTTCCCAATGTGTTGCAGCGCCACTGCTCGCTTTTTATACATTGCTACACAAAGCTGCAATCGCTCCCCTTCTTTCACACAATGAATCGCGATCACAATTGTATGATAAAATAGACGCAATCACCCTGCCCACTCTTTTTATACATGCTCACGATGATCTGCACATACCTATTAGCGAGGCACAACGCCTAGCTCAACGCTGTAAGAATGCACAGTGCTGGTGGATAGATCAACCTTCAAAGCATGGATGTCATCATCTCAAACATGCTGCTGAGTATCGGGAAAAATTACATAACTTCATTGAATATGTACTTTCTCAGGCATGAATTGCTTATTTGCTGTTGTCGCCCCTAAATGCTTTCTGTTACAGTGATAAAGATAGCATTATGACAACAAGCACATAGCATGAAAACTGTTACATGGCTCCAATAATTCTCATGTATGCTCTTTTTGCGAGTTCCTTCTCTGTAGGCAAGGTACTGCTCTCATATGCTCAGCCTATTTTTATAACGGGTGCACGCATGTTAGTAGGAGGAAGCATCCTTCTCGCTTACCAATATTGGGGCGCACGCGAAGGCTTCAGGATCGTATGGAAGCATCGCTGGCTCTATCTGCAAATGATACTTTTTGGTATCTACATTACCTACATTTTGCGTTTTTGGGCGCTCAATTATCTGCCATCATCAAAAACATGCTTTCTTTACAATCTTTCACCTTTTCTATCATCGCTCTACCTTTATCTTCTTTTTGGCGAGCGCATGAGCAAGCGCCAATGGGTGGGACTTATCATTGGTTTTTTGGGGCTTATTCCTATTCTCATTGCTACAACTCCCCAAGAAGAACTATTCGGAGAGTTTCTCTTCGTATCCTGGCCTGAGCTTGTTATTCTGCTTTCTGTGGCTACGCATAGCTACAGCTGGATTGTGATGCGCAAGATGGTGCGCTACAAAAGTTACTCGCCTATCATGATTAATGGACTTTCCATGGCATGCGGCGGACTGCTTGCTTTAATTACTTCACTCATTGTTGAAGGTACGCCTCCACTGATTACCGATGTGGCGCCTTTTGTTGGTTGGCTCATGTTCGTGGTTATTGTAAGCAATATTATTTGCTACAACATGTACGGCTCACTTTTGAAACGTTACTCGCCTACATTTCTATCGTTTGCCGGATTTTTAGCACCAATCTTCGCCGGATTTTATGGATGGGCGTTTCTTAATGAGACAATCACTTGGCACTTCTATGTATCAAACATCATTGTATTTATCGGGCTGTATATCTTCTATCAAGAAGAGCTTAAACAACAGCCTTTCGTTGAATAAGGCATTATTATGATCCAACTGCGCAATTTATCCCTCGCCTACGCAGATCAAATTCTTTTTGATCGCATCACCTGTACATTCAAAACAGAAAAAATTGGCCTTGTAGGCAGAAATGGCGCAGGTAAATCAACGTTACTTAAAATCATGGCCGGCCTTTTAAAACCCGATGAAGGTGATATTGTTACTGAACGCGGCAAGAAAATTGCATATATGCCGCAGGAGCTTGTGCTTCATTCTACTAAAAACGTTTTTGACGAAGCATTTGCCACTTTTGATGAGCAAATTAAGCTCGAGCAGGAAAAAATAGAGATAGAAGCACATCTTGATGCAGGTACCGGTGACACAGAAAAATTACTCGACCGGTATGCACTCATAGAGGAACGCCTTAAAAACTTCGACAGGCAAAAAGCCCTTGAGCGCACACAGGAAATTCTAAAGGGCGTAGGTTTTACACCCGCACTTTTACATAAGCAGGTTAATGAGCTGAGCACAGGCTG
>JAGVMI010000020.1 GCA_020053845.1 Candidatus Babeliales bacterium | reverse complement strand
CCACTTATCAAAGATAGCATTACGCTCCGCGTTGAGCGCATCACATGCGAACATATGCACAGCATTGAAAATATGGTGATTAAGATATACTGCGCACGCAGAGCATATGTTTCAGTCGCTGATCGCATACACATGGAAAACATAGCCATAAAACAGCCATGCAAAGATGAGTTTATGTGGTACCTCATAAAAGAAGGCATCGCAGGCACCGTATTCCTTCCTTCATATAAAGGCACTTTAATTGAGCGGCCTGAGTACTCACTGCGTCGATGGATTGACGAGATACGAACAACAATTCTCAAAGGGGTATGTTCGTGTCTGGATAGATCGACACAGGCTCTTTACGCTTCCTTATTTCTTGGAAATCGCAGTGCCAAGAAAGATGAGCTTGATAAAGTTGCCGATGAATTCAGGGCATGGGGCATTTCGCACTATCTCGCACGCTCAGGACTCCATATGGTTATTTTTGCTTCGCTGTGGAGCCTGCTGCTTAACATGCTCCCCCTGGCAAATATAGTTAAGATACTACTGCTGTGCATTATTACCGCACTCTACGCAACATTGAGCTGGTCAAGCATATCATTCATCCGCGCGCTCAGTGCGTTCGTAGCCTACAAGCTCTATAGCCTCTTGCGTATACCTGCTCACTCAATTCATGTGTTTAGCCTTGTGTGTTACTTTGTACTCCTTGATAACCCTACACAACTTTTCTTCCTCGATTTTCAGCTTAGTTTTGGGCTCACCTTTGGCATAGCATGGTTTTATCACACCTATGGCGCCTACTTGCGTCGCTTAAAAAGCATGCAGTACACACGAACCGTTGAATGACCCCCTGCCTCTTTTTTATGCTCGTCTGCAGTATAAAGAGGTTTCCCAAGATGTTATTCGCAAAGTAAGGAGGGGGCATGGTAGCAACACTCAGGGAATACTCCCGTTGCACAGCGCTCTGCGTAATAGTATGGCTTGCGCCGTGTTTTGCCGAATCTGAAAAAGCACCCGCCATGTACAATGCTGCATGCATGGATACTGATAAACTATGCATAGCAGAGCAAGCACTCTCTTTTGATGCTCAAGTAGGCTCCACAAATCGCGCCAACAAGAACACATCAATAGAATATGAGGTGTATACCCCCGAAGAAGAACAAAGTAAAAAGAGAATCGTCAAAGATTGGACAGTGATAGTATATGTAGCCGCCGACAATGATTTGCGTAATTTTGCAATTCGCAACATCAAGCAAATGACGCAAATTGGATCAAACGAACATCTTAATATACTTGTGCATATCGATATTCGCATATCAGGAAATCAAAAGATCACTCGTCGCTATTTTATAGAGCGCAATAAAATTACACATGTGAACGCACACGATCCATCGTCACAGCAAATGGATAGCGGCGATCCACGCACACTTATCTCGTGCTGCGAATGGGCAATACAAAATTATCCCGCACACCACTACATGCTCGTATTTTGGAATCATGGAACAGGCCCCGTAGACCCTGGCAGCAGCCGCATCATAAATCCTTCGGAGCTTTTCACTTTCAATCCCCAAACATGCAAACTTGAACTTGATCGCTCAATAGGATTTTTAGATCTTATCAACCATGCAGCAATGCAGCGCCCACGCGGCATTTGTTGGGATGACACCACAGGACATTACCTAACCAATCAAAAGCTCGATGCCGCACTCGCTGAAATCACCACACGCATACTCAAAAACCGCAAGTTTGACATAATCGCGTTCGATGCGTGTCTTATGGCCACCATAGAGATTGCCGACATTGTAAAAAAATACTCTCACATTATGGTGGCATCTCAAGAAGTTGAGCTGGGCACCGGCTGGTATTACGATGAGGCTCTGCAACAATTCCTTTACACATCACCATCCGCGCAAGCACTTGCGCAACACATTGTAAGCGCATACGCAAAAGTATATGGACCCATAACCAACGATTACACGCAATCAGCAATCAATCTCGAAGCTATTACCGAACTTGAAGAAAACATAGATCTTGTTGCGCAACTTCTCATTCAGTGCCTCGCAGAGCAACAACACCGCTCAGTGACATCTGCAATCAAAGCAAGTCGCAACAGATTTCTATGCACACATTTTGAAGAGCCAAGCTACATAGATTTGCATCACTTTTACTCCAATTTGCTTGAGAACATGCGCTCATTCGCATTGCCAGACAACGCGCGCAACAGAGAATTAAAAAATAAATTGCAACAAGCGCTCGAGCGCGGCAAAAAAATTATTATCAATTCTGTTGCAGCAAACAACGTGGGAAAAAATCTTGCACAAGCAAAAGGAATTTCCATTTACTTTCCTGAGCGCTACATTCACATTTCATATCCCCTCACCGCATTTGCAAACACGTACATGTGGTCAAATTTCCTCTCTCACTATCTCTTTACCTAGCACTTGGAAATTAGTTGCGATAAACCAAAATAACCGAGCGCTGCAACAAAAATGCAGCGCTCGTCTCCAAATCTTCTTAAAATGCTACGCTTGCCACATGTTGCACAATGCACAGAAAGGTGTTGCACATGTCTATTAAAGCGTATAAACAAACACTTTTAGAAGCACTTTACGCTCCCTACAAGCGGTGCATGCAGTGTCCGCTTGGAAATCAAGGCAGAACACACGTTGTATTCGGAAGCGGAAGCGCTGATGCGCGACTTATGTTCGTAGGGGAGGGCCCCGGAAGAGATGAGGATGCGCAAGGAGAGCCATTCGTAGGAAGATCAGGACAGTTACTAAACAAACTGTTTGAAGCCATGGGCATAAACAGAGAAGAAGTGTTCATATCAAACATTGTAAAGTGTCGCCCGCCTAACAATAGAAAGCCAACGCCGATTGAGATGAGCATATGCAAGAAGCTACTGCTCGAAAAGCAGATAAAAATAATAAGGCCGCGGGTCCTGTGCACCCTTGGATCGTCTGCATTGGAAGGATTGCTCGACAGACCGGTGAAAATAACGGCTGAGCGCGGCATTGCAATCTCATACAAAGATACGCCAGTTATCCCGACTTATCACCCAGCCTATGTGTTGCGCAACCCTCCAGCACTGCAACATCTCGCAAAAGATATACAAACAGCATTTGAAATTTCGCAGTTTGATGATCAATTACCAGAATAAGAGGGGGGTGGTGGATAACTTGGTGGATAAGTGGTGGATAAGTGGTGGATAACTTGGTGGATAAAGTTTTTCATGATTTTTTTACCCCGCTCAAATCTATCATCTGATAGGGCTTTTCAGAGTTATCCACCAGCGATACATCGATTCCGAGCTATCAAAGTGGCCATATAAAAAGTTATCCACCAAGTTATCCACCACTTATCCACCACCCATTTTCACTATCAATGAATCGATCAGATCACTATTTTGAGAGTCTGCAACTTGAGTTATCCACCACACCTATTATTATTAAATATATATAACTTGTTATAATAAGTAGTAATAGTAGGCGCCTACTCAAAGTCTCCAGAGAGTACGTAAACCTTAAAGCGAACAGAGTGCTTTGCTTGTAGCAGAGGGATCGTGTTGCCAGCAAGGCTGATTTGTACTAGAATGATCGGTAGCTATTTCTGCTGCTATAAAATATCTGGCATGGCTCGTACACCTGGTGCATGCAGCCGCAAAAATACAAGAACATATTAATCAACAAGCGTAGAGCAAGGGAACGCGTGAGGCTTCAAGAAGTAATAGAAGAACTCGTTGAGGAGCGTGGTATAGATAAGACAAAGCTTGCGTCCATCGTGTGCGAGGGAATGCTTGCTGCTTATAAAAAGAAGTATCCCGACCTTAACCTTCAGATAGAAGTCGACAAGCAGTCCGGAGAACTTGCTCCCCTTATCGAAAAAGAAGTCGTTGCCACCGTTGAGGATGACGATATGCAGGTGAGTCTGAAAAAGGCTCGCTATCTCAATACAGGTGTGGCAGTAGGCGATAAAGTCTGGCTTCCTTTTGGTGGCACCATAGGCCGCATAGAAATACTTCGTGCGCGCCAGGTTATTGCATCGCGCATAAGGAAAGTTGAAGCTGATGCAATTTACAGCGAATTTAAGCCTCGCGAGGGTGAAATTGTCATGGGCGTCATTCACAAGTGTGAGCGCAGTGGCATAGTCATCAAGCTTGGTGATGCGCAGGCCTTCCTTCCAAAATCTCTTTGCACAGTAAATGACAAGTGTGCGGTAGGCTTTTCAATACGCGCCCTTCTTAAAGAGGTGCTCACTGAACCGCGCAATGATAATCAGCTTATT
>JAGVMI010000059.1 GCA_020053845.1 Candidatus Babeliales bacterium | reverse complement strand
TCACGTTACACACATATTCTATGCTTCCTCACGCACCAGAAGCATCTTCTGATAGAAGCCAGCCTTTATCTCGTGTAGCGCAAATCGTTGCGGACATCAATCGAGAAGCGCGCGTTTCTATTGATTACCGAGAAACAACTCCTTCAGAGTGGGCAGAGCATGCACTAGTTGCCACTGGATTTTCAATTCTATCTGGACCATTCATCTATGGCATCGTGGCAAGAATTCCTGAAAATCCTTTGATGGGCATTCCCATGGGAGGCTTGGGAGGATTCATAGCATTTGTTGCGCATAAAGTTTTATCAGAAGGAGGAAAACTCACTCCCGTATATGATTTCATAGATTCTCGCAGTAAAATGGCGGCGCGTTCCCATGAAAATCTCCATACAATGCTACGCGACTCAAGAGAATCGCGCGTTTTGCCATACACTTTAGCCAAATCCAAATCTCATCTGCGCACTGTTGTGAAGTCGCGTTCTATAATTGAAGCAATTTGTAGAGTGGCAGAACGCCACAAGTGCATAGCGCTTTTGGAGCGCTCACAAAAAGAAAAAGTCACTATTATTCGCCTAGCTAAAGAGGCGCGTGCAACATACGATGAGTTAAGACAACTGTCTGTGCCCATAAAATCACGCGCAGGGGCGGCAGCATGATGGTACAATATATCTTTATAATTAGGCGCTTTCGACTATCCTTGTGGGAATCGCACAAGGAATCACATAAATCATTCTGCATCGAGGGAAATCAATGAGTACTGTGACGATCAAGTTGCTTGCTGTGTTCAGTATGTTTTTTACGCTATTCGGGGCTCAGTGCAGCGAGCACAGAAATACGCACAATATAACTACCGCAAGAAGCGTCCAAGAAGTGTTAGACTTTCTGGGAATTACCCCCGATGAATGCTCCAGAGTGGGAAGCAATACAATTAAAAAGCTGCAAGAGCAACATAAGCTCGCTTTGCTTGCACAAAAAAATCAATCCGCCCCACAAACACAACAACTGCTCATCAACGTTGAAACACATGAAGAAAACGATGCATCCCAGCAGCAACAATGCACCGGGTGCCCCCTGAACAAGCTATCCCCGTTATGCCCTGTGATCTAAAAAGTACACCAGCGAAAGATGCTCCATGAGACTATTTGCTTTTCTGATCATGCTCTGCAGCCTGAATCCTACTGCGGTGGGAACACCTACTCACCACTCTTCTTTTGATGAAGAAATGAGACAAACGGTTAAACATGTAGAGCATATTGTCCAAAAGATTGATATAGACCAACAGGAGCAACAAACCCAGAATATTCTTGCTCATATTGAAGACATGCACACAAAAGGCCCAAACAGACTGCTGTGGAGCGCCGGCGGCATTGGACTTTACATACGCGACTTTCCAGAGCTTGCAACACTTGCTGCTTCACTCGCTGCTGATGTATTTTTGTATCAGAATATCAAGAGTGCGCGCATTGCACGTATCATAGAAGCTATTGAGCAAGATCTTGATGGTTTTTACAAGGCAATAACCACAAGCTTGCAACAGCTAGGCGCTCTCGAGAAAGAATTTAATAGGCGCTGGTGGTTCTCCCGTGCATTCACAAGTAAGACTGCGCGAGTTTTAGAAATTAACAAACCACTCGTTGATTACATGAATAAGCACCATGCGTATATACATCGCAATCCTCTAAAGCGCGATCTTATTATGCCCCTTGCGCTCTATGTAGCATGCGATAGAGTATGCGGAGCGATAGAGCAAGCTACTACATGCCCAAGCTTAATGCCTCGAGGGCTTCAGCCTACATACTACCTCGATAAAGATGGCGCCTATGTGCAAACTGAGCACGTACCTATTTTACTGGGAGCGCCTTTAAATGCGCTTGCTCATATACGCTCATATATGAGTGGCAAGCCAGCTGCTATTACATGGCAGACTGCTCCACTTTCTTTGAGCGGGGGAGCGCAGCTTGCACTATTTTGTGTGTGCCCATGGCGTATCTTTAGAGGATGTGGAAGGAACGGCAATAGAGCAGTTTTTCTGGTGCAATGCGCTAATAAGCTGCTCAACAATACTATTCCACCTATCTTTGCCTCCCCCGCTGCCGCATTTGTATATGAATTCCTCGGCATTATTTTTGCCGTTCAATGCTTTAACGAGATACATCATGATCTCTGGGTACGCGAAGCTATCGCTCAGCGACCTACACTGAAGAAGTTGGTGAAAGCAATGATAGACGCACGTGATGCAGATGCTGATGAACACCATTATCTTCAAGCTCGTGCTCAGCTTGTGAAATTTATAGAAGAAGTACACACAGACAAAGCGTGGTATCCTGGAGCCTTTCTAAGGCGATGGGTACAAGGCTTACAAGACGGCGCATCTCGGCTATCTAAATGGCCTATGCGCATAGTAATCGGCCTATGTATCTATCGCGCAATCGAGTTTTTTTACCCCATGATCGCTACAAGCAAGCCGACACAAAGCACACACTAAGATAGACAAGGATCATAATGCGCATATTCCCCCTACTGCATGTTTTGAGCATATTGCTTATAATCAACGCTTGCACACTCCACAACTTTGTATCAGCAAGCCATACAGATGCCGATACATCACTTGCCGCTAAAGCAGAAGACTTACAAAAAACTGCTGATATTGTTGCGCAAACATTAGGAACTACACGCGAGAAACTGTTTGAGGACGCGAATAAAATAGCTCGGGGTATTTGGCAACAAGCAGGAACATTAGAAGAAAATCAAAAGCTGCTGTATCAAAAGCAAATGCAAGAATATGATGCAGCCATCAATAACCCTGCGAGCTCTCCGCAATTAAAAGAACAAGCTCTACAGCAAAAGTTAGATGGTCAGTCTACTTACTTAAAATTCACAAATACTCTGGCTTCTGTGAAAATGCAAGCATGTAACAACTTGTTAAATTTGGGCCAAGAGGCTCTCAGCGCTCTTACAAGTGAACAAAAAGCACAGCGTGAGCGCAGTAATATCGCTACTAAGCAAGTAGCTCGCTGGCACACCATTATGAAGGCCGTTATACACCCGCGCACCCCCTTCTTTGCACTTGGAGTTTCTGCAGCAATATTTACCGGTAAAAAAGGCTCAGAAATCGTAGCCGATCAATTATATGCATATTGGTCTACGCCTGAACTTGCGCAAGAAACATCGCTACTCTCTCCTGCAACGCAATTATATAATTTCTTCTGGCAGATCAAATCGGAACCCGCAAACATAAGTGATGTAATTCTCGAGCCCAAAACGCAGGCAATTGTTCACACAATCGCAATGTCGGTCAAGCATATTGCGCGTCGCCACGAACATTTCCAAAACGTACTCCTGTATGGCCCAACAGGCACAGGCAAAACAATGCTTGCAAAGCGTATAGCGCGTGACTCAGGGCTGGAATACATCTACTTTGCTGCTTCAGATATTGATCAGTTCGGACTAGCACAAGCTTTGCAGCTTATTAATAGGCTCTTCGCCTATGCACACAACAGCAGCAAAAAGCTCATGATCATCATCGATGAATGTGAAATACTCTTTGGTTCACGAAATAATACTAATATGAGCGAGCAAACACGCAAAGTGCTTACTAAATTCTTAGCTCTCATGGGCACCAAAAATCCCGACTTTATGATTGTGGGTTTGACCAACCGCATCCAGGATTTTGATGAAGCGTCACTCTCCCGCTTTGACGAACGCATCAACATAGCTCTTCCTGGTGAGAATGAGCGACGTTTACTTATTGCTCAATATGTACATGATTACATCATAACTGCACGCGCTATTCACCCTGTATATCCAAGCATTATCGCGCGTCTTTTTGGCAAAAAGCCATCAAAACCACGGCGCGTATCTGTTACGGAAAATTTGCTCGATATACAAAAGTGCCAGCTGCGCTCAGATATCATCGATGATCTGACGCATCAATTTACAGGGTTTTCTGGACGTGAAATTGAAGCATTTGCCAATAAGTTACGTCAAACAACCATGGCAAGCAAAGAAGGCATTCTCACGCAGGAAATTCTCGATGCAGTAGTTGCGCGCTCAGTGGAATCATTTAAAGTTGCATCAGCACACACCGCAGCGCTCGCTCCATAATATCAAACATTGATAAAACGAAAGGCCCGGGAAATCCGGGCCTTTTTGTATTATCAACTGACAAGGCATTTGGTAAGGCACTTATCGCACAAATGACAAGCATCACAATCGTCCCT
>JAGVMI010000136.1 GCA_020053845.1 Candidatus Babeliales bacterium | reverse complement strand
AGCGCTTAGCTTTCCAGACCATCCGAAAATGTAGAAGGTATCAAGAGGAAACTTGTCCGGACATGCACGATAGAGACTATCTGCCACCATGCGCACATGATATCCGCAATCAATCTCCGTTGCTTTTTTAAGCCCGGGTTTTCCGTTGAAGTATTGATAAAATACGGGCCTTCTAATAAAACGCGTGCCGTGTATCCAGACAGTGATTGGGGGCGGCTCTGTGGGTATGCCACCATGTGATGCGGTAACAGGTGAAGGGCGATGGATAGTGATCTTTTTGCGCGCGAATTGTGACTGATACGTACATTGAGGCAAGGAAAAAAGGATACCAATATAAGCTGCGTACGAAAGTGAGTGGCGAATGCTCGCATACTCCATACCGCTGTACCCTTTTATAATTCGTCAGCCCAGGAAGCCTGCGCTGACGGTTACTTAAGCAATAATATAGCGGCAGGAAGCTTGTCAATGGTAGATGCTTATGAGAGGGTGGCTTGTACAAAGAGTGGTCGCTCTTGGTGAGGACTCGATTGTATCTGCTGCTCATAGAGTTCATGAGTAAGCTTGATTACTTCCGGCAGACGTTTTAAAAAGAGTGGCAGCATAAACTCAATGTGCAGAGCGCCTCGAGATCTTATGAAAGGTTTAAGCAGTTTGCGTATAGCATTTTCATGCTTACCAAATGCTTGGTAATCCTCATCTTGCCATGGCGGTTGCGTGCTCCATGAAACATGGGCTTGATGAATTTTTTCGTGTATAGGAAGATGTCTTTTGGAAAAAAGAGGAATCTGTCTGCTTACACTGAATGCAGCTTTGATTGGCGCAAAAGAGCGAGAGCGCCATGCTTCACCAATGGCAAACCGCAGCGGATACAATTTCTGAGGATCGATAACCTGCATCATATCGAACGATGAAAAGAACGAGTAAACCTGAGTAAACACAGGGCTTGTAGCGAAATGCATTGTCTCGTTTTGAATCGGACAGCCCAGAAGAATAAGCCTATAAATGAAATCTTCGTCGTTGAGCTCATCGGCATAGCGCGCAATGTTGAGTGCAACGTTTCCTCCATGACTATGGGTAATCAGGGTGATACGTGCTTTCAGGCCACGATTGGCGTACTTTTCTTTGAGTCTTACCAGTGTTTCATAGAGCTCTTTGCCCCATGCTGCTCGCTCGAGCGGATTAGCGTCGCCGCTCCATCCAAATGCGTAGCTATGCTCAAGGGGAAATTCAACAGGATCTGCTTGATGAAGTGTAGTGCCTACTGTGCCATGATAGAGATTTTCATCTACAGTGCTTGTATGGTTGAGACCAAATGGACAGAAGCACATTCTATATTCTGTATCTAGCGCTGACTGGGAAATGCCCAAAGGCAGAAATGCAGTACCACGTGTTCCGTGCATCCATATAGTTACGGATACTTCATGCACATCAGTAATGATATTAGCTTGAGCTACCACTGCTTGTACCCCGAGTAGTACAGGGAGGAGTATCTTTCTGATCATAGTACTGATCCTTTAATAGAGCTCTCTCCCTCTCTAATAAAAAGGGTATTGTGGTAAGCCATAATCGTCAATGGGGGGGGCAGCATTCCTGGCAGATTGTACTAAAAGGTATAAGTGAGTGCTGATACAAACCGTACGTTGCCCACGGATGTAGCGTTTGCCACCTTTCCTTCGCACGTAACAGTGCCATATGAAGCGCGTGTGTATTCAAGTTCTAAACCAAGCTCGATCGTATCCCAGAAAAAGCGGACACGAGGCGAAACGCGTGCAATATAGCCTATATCGGGAGCATAAGAGTAGAGCGTGGGTTCAACAATGCCTGGCGAGCGTTCTATCGATTTGATGATGTGAGTATCGGCACCAAGATTTTTGATGCCACCGACAAAAAGCCCGGGCTCAATAGCCGCTTTGTAAGCTATATCCATCCAAGCGCCTGCTGTCCTCAAGTTTGCGTAGGTGCGTCGATCAGTAGTAGGGTTAACGGTTCGTACGGCATAGCCACCTGTTGCTAACAAGTCTGAAGGATTTTGCATGGCAAGAGCCTTCATGTTGCAGTGAACTTTGCCAAATCTCAGCGAGGCTAATGCAAAGAATCGAGCACTCATAATTGATTCGTGGACTTTATACCCTTTATTGGTAACGATGCGCGGAGCGAGCCTTAGTATGTCGATACCTGCGCAGAATGTGTGTTCTTTGACTCGCGCTTGTGCTTGAAAGTGCATGTTGGGCATCATTGCACGTCTTATATATAAGGGCGTTGCCCCCTGTGGCCCAAGGCTTGGATATATGAGTTGTGATGAGGCAACGGCAACAAAGGTAAAGCGATCGTGCCGTGTCGTAAATCTAATTTGAGGTATCCACGTGTAGGGATCGATAGGACTGCCATTGTTGTACGATACGGTGTCGGGCGCACAGCAGGGAAGATACATAGGTGTCCATAGCTGCCCTGCGGTGAAAGTCCACCAATCCTTCTCTATTTCTGCATACGCAAAGCGCATGCGTAATGCGCCTGTGTTAGCAAAAACGCTGCGCACATTACGTACAAATCCTACGGGTCCAATAAAATCGACATTAATAACGCCGCGCATGATGATTGGCTCACACGCAGTATTTTGTACACGCATGTGTAAGCTTGTATCAAGTACGCACATGTTGCTTTGCCCACGTGCATTGATATCTTTACCGCACGCATCATATATTTTTTTTTCGGGGAAAAAGAGATATAAGCCTTGTTGTGAGGAAACAACTTGGCGTGAATCGGCAAAGGCGTTGTGACGTACAAATCCCGCAAGAAGTAGATCATAAAAACCATGAGTAATGTGAGCGCGGGCTGTTTCTGGCAAAGGGCGTACGCGTACCGCATAACATGTATGCGCAAGGGTCAGCAGAAGAATGACGGCACGATTAAGACGCTTCATTACCAGACCGTAGTTAGCACGTATGTATGATTAGCTACTCTGTTAAGCATACTCTATCGCGGTTGTGCATTATTGCAATGTGCAATAGATGAGCTCTTTTGTAGTTACTAATTGATGGGCCAGGGCTTGCTCATATCAAGATGTGAATCGTCGATAAGTTTATGTTTTGTAAGAAAGAATACATCGTGAATAGTGGGATGATCTTCGCGCACTGTTTTGAGAATAGCTTCGATGATTGCTGCTTTCTGTTCGATAGATTGTTGGGAGTGTAGGAGTGAGCGGTCGAATGAAAGATATACATGGCACATACACTTAGAAAGTGCCACTGATTGTATATGCACTTTTTCCTGTGTGATGCCTTCTTCATCAAATACTGCACACAAAGCGGAGAGCGTATGACGGATATTTTCTGCGAGATTATATGTCCAAAGAACGTGTTGCGTTTCGTGGTGCCATGCATGATCTTTGTAAAAGAATAGTTTCACCGCCCTTTTCTCAATGGCATGGTTTGCATGCGTGGGATATTGTGTATGCAGTGACGACCATGATCGTATGATGAGCAACTCTTTTTGATAGGCAAAGAACAGCATACCTACTACACACAATGCACTGCTCAGGCCGCATATGAGTATATTTCTATTCATGCTGATTCTTTGGCTGAGCTATGTGTGTAATCCACGCAACAAGAGGATCTATAAGCACATTCCACTGTGTTGGATTATTGATGCCAAGCTCGAGCAGAAATGCTGGCTGTGTGATGCCCATAAGTTGCTTGAGAGGCAATGCGGATGGTTTGCGTGCGATGCATATTCCGCGCAGTACTTCGCACCCATTGATGTAATTAGCAAGATCATTTACATAACCCAATGATTGGCCATATGCATGCAGGTGCGCTTGCTGGGCAGAACGAATGTGCGATGTATGTGAAGTTGTGCTGTATTGGTATCCCGAACTATACGTGTACAGCGACATAATGGCTGGCGCCATAGGTTCATGATATACATGGAGGCTGATAAGCATGTCTGCACGCATACGATTTGCAAGCTGTGCAGCCTGATAGTTTTGCGTTACTTCTGCAGGACGGCGCGTGATAGTTACTTTGATATGGGGTAATTGTTTTTCTATATCCTGCTTGAGGCGATGGGCCCATTGCAAAGCAATCCCTCGCTCAAAACAATCAACAACGCATCGGCCAGCGTTTTTATGATCTCCTGCAGGGTCAAGCACCAGTTGAAATGTATGCGTGTGCAAAGCAGGGGATGCAATTATGAAAGTGCTGAGGAGAATTAGTAGAGGCTTACGCGCGGCTTTTAATAACATTGCAGATCGCTTGTAAGATAATTGCTTAAAAATGTTACGCGCTCAGTTCCTTGCGTATTTTTAACTGCCATGGCGATTGCTTTGGGTTGGCCAATAAGAATACATAGCTTACGTGCACGTGTTATGGCAGTGTACAACAGATTACGTTGCAGGAGCGTGAAGTGTTGCGCAAAGAGGGTAATAATCACTGCGCCATACTCAGATCCCTGGCTTTTGTGCACAGATATTGCATAGGCAAGTACGAGCTCATCAAGTTCAGATGCTTCATACATTACCGTGCGATCAATAAAGAGTACTGAGAGTGTGCGATCTTCGCTGTCAATCTCGGTTATCGTTCCGATATCGCCATTAAACACATTTTTATCATAGTTATTGCGCACCTGCATAACACGATCTTGCATACGAAAATGAGTGCCTGCAGAGCTTACCTGGGGAGGATTGTGCGCGTTGAGCATAGTTTGTAGTTCACCATTTAAATGCTGAGTGCCTACAATGCCGCGGTTCATGGGAGTGAGTACCATAGAGTCTTGAGCATCAATGCCATAGCGCGCAAGCCCTCCTTGTTTGTACAAGTTGGTTAGATGAGTGCTTACGAGCTCAGGGTTTTCTTCTTTGATGAAAATGTAATCTTTGCGTGCATCAGGCTCTGTGGATGCGGGAAATTCCCCCTGATTGATGCGATGTGCATTGCGAATAATAAGGCTATCCTGCGCTTGGCGGAAAATATGGGTGAGCTTTACGGTAGCTGCTCGCTTGCTTGCTATAACATCGCGTAAAAAGTTGCCTGGGCCTACGGGTGGCAATTGATCAACATCTCCAATGAGTACAAGATGTGCAGTGAGTGGCAGTGCCTTGAGAATCGCATGCGCAAGAAAAATATCTATCATTGATGCTTCATCGACGATGAGCATATCGAGTTGCAAAGCATTATGTTCATTGCGTGAAAAGCCAAATGCGCTTACATCAAACTCAAGTAACCTATGCAGTGTGCTTGCTTGGCGATGAGTGCTTTCACTCATGCGCTTTGCTGCGCGGCCTGTAGGTGCTGCGAGCTTATAATTAATGCGTTGCTCATCAAGAACACTTAATAATTGTTTAATTAGCGTTGTTTTTCCGGTACCAGGTCCGCCTGTAATTACCGTGATTTTATGGAGCAAGCAATTCATTATGCCGCGTTGCTGATCCTCATTGAGCGAAACACCTTTGAGTTCAGGCGCGGTGCGCAGTTTTTCGTACACTGCATCAGTATCAATGCGGTGTACTAGTGGGTATTCCATCAAGGAAGTAATTTTTTGCGCGACGCCCTTTTCGCTTGCGTAATGCAGAGCAAGCGCAATAAAGTGACACTGGTTGTGTGTGATTAATTTGATCTTGCCTTCATCGTGAAGATTATGCAGTGCGTGCTTTATTTTGGGTAACGCGTTCAGGAGGTCAATTTCTAAAAGCTCTGCGGTACTTTTGCGCAGATCATCAAGTAGCATGTACAAATGGCCAGAGGTTGCGGCCTGAGAAAGCGCATATAAAATACCTGCAGTAACACGCTTGAGTGAATCTTGCGCAATACCTACTGACTGCGCTATTGCATCAGCAGTTTTAAAACCGATGCCCCATACTTCTTGGGCAAGACGATAAGGATTTTCAGTAACAAGTGCAATGGCGTCATTGCCATATTTTTTATATATTTTGGTGGCGTATGCAGCAGATATCCCTTTTTCTTGCAGGAATACCATGATGTGGGAGATCTCTTTTTGATCTTTCCATGCGGTAGCAATACGCTCGATACGCTTTTTTCCGATGCCGCCGATCAAACTCAACTTATGTGGTTCTTTGTCGATAATCTCAAGAACGCTGCTGCCAAAACGATCAACAAGTTTCTCTGCATATACCGGGCCAATGCCAGGAATGAGCCCTGAGGCAAGGTACTTCTTTAATCCTGCACTGCTTGTAGGAGGTAATGCAGTGCATTGTTGTGCATGAAACTGTTTGCCAAAGCGAGGGTGTACGGTCCACGTGCCGCGTAAGTTAACCAGCTCGCCTGGCTTTATTCCCGGCGCGTGGCAGCGCACGACGATATGTTCGGCCAAAGATACGTTGAGAGTGAACACAACGAATCCGTTCTGCTCACTCTCAAAAATTATCTTTTCAATGGTACCGTGTAATTCTTCTAAAGAGTGCATGTGCCTTAGCTATGAATGAACTCAGCGGCTAATGATTTTAACTTGCCAGGTGTAATATCGCCGAGTGAGAGTTTATCAAGGTGATTAATTTTCACGTGCTTCAAAAACTCTTTCTCTTGTTGTGCGCTAATCGACAAGCTGGGCATAATTGATTTGATCTTTTCCCACTTTTGGATGCGTTGCTCAAATTGCTGCACAGCACGAGGACAGCTGTATACTAAATCTCCCAAGAAATTCAGCAAATCGATTGAGAAGGTGTAGAAATCGCGCACTGTTTTTACATGACGGTCAAAAATAACATCTTCCTCTTCTTCTTTTGCTTTTGCCCAGATGAAAAGAACGCTATTTTTGTTGCTACGTTTTTCACAATCTTCTTCAATAAGAACGCCCATGGTGCCTTTTGAGCCAGCAGCGATTGTTTTAAGTTTATTTGAGCTTTCAAGCATATCTTTTTTCATCTCAAGTAAACAGCGATTAAGCTGCGTGTGTAAATCAGCGAATTCTTGCGGGCTGAGAACATCACGCATCGATGCGAGCTCATCTTCAAATGTTGCAAGCTGTTGAGCGCCAAACTTCTTGCCATCAAAGAGGTAGCGGGCTTCACGGGCATTGCCTTGGCCCTTATCGCCCCAAAGAATATTGATTATGTCGCGCTGGAATATGCGTATATGCTCAACAGTATCAGCGTTAACAAAACTACCATCTACAAGAGCAAGCATTTTAGATTCGAGTTTGATGTGCGGCTGCTCTTTGCCTTGCATATGCAGTGCGCTGAAGGCTGTACATAAAATGAGGGGATAGAGAGTATGCATGGGATGTTTTGTCATGGTTTTTCCTTTAAAAGTTGACCTCAACATTGAGCGAGAATATATAATCGTGACCAATGCCTGAACTAATT
>JAGVMI010000137.1 GCA_020053845.1 Candidatus Babeliales bacterium | reverse complement strand
TGTATTTATCCATGCAAAGTGCACTCGCAAGCACTCCCGCGCCATTATAAGGAATGCCGAGCATTTCAAGCATGCCTTGGACTGCACCATTTTCTCCAGGGCCTCCGTGTAGCGTGTTGAATGCAAAGTCAGCACGTTGAGCAAGCTCATCCCATGAAATATGCTGCGCTCGATGCAATTCATGTGCAATCTCATGCGTGCCATTGCGCACGAGCAATGCATTATCTATCACATACAAATCCATGGTATGTGTTACAAAGATCGGCAGCACTTCATACTTATGCGGCGACAATTTGTACACTACATTTCTGCCTGATTCAAGCGACACCTCACGTTCATTTGAAGGCCCGCCCATGAGCACCGCAATGCGCATTTTATCTCCTGATTTCCCCTTGCATGCACTATCTTCTTGCTCTTGTTTAATGAGATCATCAAGCATGCCACGTGCGTGTAGCTCTGTTTCAATAAGATGATTAATAAGCTTTGTATGGCTCATATTAATTTCTGCAGCTTCACGGAAAATAAAGCTTGAAGGTGCCATTCCTGAAAATGTATTGGGCTCGATGATTACTATGCGCTCATCATGTGTTACAAATCCATCGATACGAGAAAGTGTTGTGATGCCAAGCGTACGCATCACCTTCACACATGTTTGCTGAATCGCTTCTATAACTGCAGCGCTGCAGCGCGCAGGAGTAAATTTAGTAGCGCGGCCTGGCATATATTTTTGATCATAATCATAAAAATGCGTCCCTTTATCAGGAACAATTTCTGTAGGCTGCAGCGGTAAATACTCGCCCTTTTTATAATCCACGATCGTAACGCACGAAAACTCCATTCCCTCAATGCGCTCTTCTATGAGCACATCGCCACGCCATTCACTTGGCTTGGCCGCATGATGCAATGCGCGTTCAAGTTCGCTCTCCTGAAACACCACACTTACGCCCAAGCTCGATCCTTCACTACGCGGCTTTACCACGCAGGGAAAGCTAATGCCACACTCACGCATGCGCTCAAGCACACAACTCACGCCATCAGAGCGCACCTGCGCTGCACGCACTAGTGCATACTTAGGAACTGCTATGCCTGCATCTGCAAGCAATAGCTTTTGCATAACTTTATCCATACATAAAGCACTCGCAAAAATGCGCGACCCCACATAGGGGATACCAAGCACTTCAAGCACGCCTTGCATGATACCGTCTTCTGCATACCGCCCATGCATTGCTATGTAGGCAAGATCGATGCGCAATTTAAGTTCATCCCAGGTAATGCGCACTGCTTGTCCATCAAGGCGCGCTTCAAAATCGCTTATTTTCCCGCGATGCAGAAACTGCCATGGCAAGATAAATAATGCGCCGCATTGCTTTTGAAAAATAGGCACCACTTCATAGCGCGCAGTATCAAGATGATCGCAAATGGTGCGGCCAGAGTTGAAAGATACTTCTCGCTCTGCAGATCTTCCCCCCATCAACACTCCAATGTTCATCTTGCGCATGCGTGAGCCTTTTTTTGAAAGTTGTATTCAAGTGCACATACTGCGCTGTTAGCATAGCGTCTCTTAGCGCACTGTAAAGACATCTGCTTGCAATTCACACGAGTTATAGGTGTGCTATACTTGATAGCCCTTATATACTTTATACATCCAGCTCGTTGCCTTCATTTATGGGAGATTCGCTATGAAAAAAATGCTTGCGTCGTTCTTATTTTTTATAGCCTTGAACCCACACTATATGGCTCCTATGCAGCAAGTTTTAGAAAAAAAACCTGAGGCGACGCAGCAGCATCCACATGTACACTCAGCGTTAACACGCATGCTCACGCAACAATCTTCAATAATTATTGGCAAACATCGGACAGCGTCTCAGCGCTCAGAAAAAAAGTCGCCTGTACTGAAAAATGTTACCCATGCAGCTTCTCTGCCGTTTAAGAGCGGTCTTTTACTTAAAAGTGATAAGTTAAAACAAAAGGCGATAAGAGGGATTGTGCTAACTCTTGAGCTCGCTGATCAAAAAAAACGATTTTCAGGCGAATTATTTGATATGGAAATAGACTAAGGAATCTCTATGAAAGATAATCGCCTGGTATGGGTAGATCTTGAAATGACAGGGCTCGATCCTGAGCGTGATGTAATTATTGAGATCGCCACTATTATTACCGATAACGATTTAAGCATCATCGCACAAGGCCCGCATCATGTTATTCATCAGCCCGATGATATACTGGGCACTATGATCCCAGAGGTAGAGCTCATTCATGCGCGCTCAGGGCTCACCAATCTCGTACGCTCTTCTCACGTATCGCTCGAGCAGGCAGCTTGCGAAACGCGCGAATTTATTGAAGAGCATTGCCAACGAGGCAACGCACCGCTATGTGGCAACTCGATATGGAAAGATAGGGAATTTATTGCGCGCTACATGCCACAAATCACTGAATATCTGCATTATCGCATTGTGGATGTAAGTTCCATAAAAACATTGGTGCAGCGCTGGTATCCCCATAACAAAAAGACATCATTCAAAAAACCTGAAGTGCATCGCGCTCTTGATGATGTAAAGGCATCGATAGAAGAACTCAAGCATTATCGCAATACATTTTTCATTTGCAACCCTTAGCACATTGCGCGCTCCGTATTTTTGTGCTAATTTACGCGCACATACTGCACAACTTGTTACTATGTAAGGGTATTATATGAAGCGACTTCTCTTCCTGCTGGCATGCGTATTCGCTTTGCCATATGCGTATGCCGATAGTTCCGCAGAAAGCATCACTCCTGAAGATTCATTATCCAGCCTTGCGATTGAAGATCAGCTGCCTGAAATGGATCCCGCAGAGCGTATTCGCAGGGAATGCTGCATCAGAAAGCTCGAATCTCACGTGCTCAGACAATCGGAAAACTCATCATTCAACACTATTCGCGTAGAGCTTGAAATTACTAAAGATCAGCAACTTGATGGCGTAAATATGGCAGCCTGGATTGAGCTCATACGCTTTGCACTTGCATCATGCCAAGCAGCAGCGTTTGAGCCTTGGATTACACGCTGCAAAGTAGACATTAAAGAGCCATCGAATAGCGCTGTTGCTCACTTTAATTTCGGCAACGATCAAATGGGTATTCAAGGCGCGATTGAACTTACGCTTGGCGCTTCAGACTGCTGCCCTGATTGCTATCCTATGTGCTGCTGTAAGCCGCGCAGCGATGGTTCATGCCCATGCACACCCGCAATGCCTCACGACTAATCTTAAGGAGCATACATGCTTAAATACTCACTATTGTGTATGTGCATGCTTGGATTTGGTATTTCGACTCTGCACGCTGAGCACGTTACGCCATCTACAGATCCTATAAGTCTCGCGCGCAATCCTCTTGATAATGATGAATACTTGATACAAGTAATCAAAGAAGCGCGCAAACTTCAGCGTGAAAACCCGCTTGACCTTCTTGACATGCAAAACGAAGAAGAAATGCTTACCGAGCTTAATGATGCACTCAAAAACATCGCACAATTCATCAATACCCCAGAAGCTCTCGAAATCACGCAAAATATTTATCGTGAAATGTCTGTTGCGCTTGAAAAAATAAAAGAAATTCAGGAAAAAACCGGTGTTGTTACACTGGACCAGGTGTTAGAAAAAGCGAACTCATATAAGAATGTGCCTTCGCCTGCACATACAGAGCAATCAGATCAACCATTGATGGCCCCTTAATATAGATTGTACGCATGTGCACACGTGCAATCGTGTGCACCGGCGGCTTAGCAGGGCCAAGCACTATAATATCTTCGCTTTTTGTTAGCGCAAGCCGTGCAAGTTGTGCTGCAAGCAATTGCGCTTCAGCCTCAATAAGCTCGGCATTCTCATGCCTAAGCTCAATTTCTATAAGCCGCTTTGCCGGAGGATAACCAAGCTCCAATCGCGATACCATGGCCTGATCATAAAATGAGAGATAATCAATCTCATTGAGATAATCAAAAATGGCATGGTGCCCCATAGCCTGCACAATTAACGTGCTTGCATCACGATGTCTGCCTGCGCGCCCACCTACCTGGATTAATTGCTGAAGTGTGATTTCTGCTGCATTGTAGCGAGGAAAATTAAGATTAAGATCTGCCCACACCACTCCCACAAGCGTTACGCCGGGGAAGTCATAGCCCTTGGTCACTGTTTGAGTGCCCACCATAATGTCGATATCGCCACGCGTAAAAGCATCTACTGTATGCTGCCATTCTTTTTTCTTGGAGGATGTATCGAGATCGGCACGCGCAATACGCGCGTTTGGAAAAAGTGATTGCACAATGCTTACAAGTTGTTGTGTACCTATCCCTTTTTTAAGCAGCTGCTCCTGTGAAGCTTTGCATGATTGGCAGCCCTGCGGCTGTTGCTGAGTAATGCCGCAATAATGACACAGCATTACGCCATGTTCATGAAGCGTTAAACTTACCGAGCAGTTACTGCAAGAAACCACAAAACTGCATGATTTGCATTGCACAAAAAAACTAAATCCTCGGCGATTGAGAAAAAGAATCACCTGCTCTTTTTTACGCAACCTATCTTTGATTGCCTCATAAAGCGGTGTGCTGATCCAAAAATGCTTGCGCTCTTTTTTATCTGTCAGAAGCACTGTCTTGACGGCAGGAAATGTACCTGCAAAGCGCTTTTTAAGCTGAAAGAGATGCCAATTTTTAGTTTTAACGTTAAATAGTGTTGCAACTGAGGGAGTTGCAGAGCCAAGCACAATCGGCACGCCGTACAAGTGCGCACGCCACACGGCGACTTCCTTGGTATTGATCTTGGGATGTTTTTTTTCTTGATATCCCACTTCATGCTCTTCATCAACAATAATAAGCCCCAAATTCGCTAGCGGCAGCAATACGGGCAGATGCACGCCAATGATAAGCATGGGCTTTTGTGCAAGCAAGTCCTGCCACAACTGACGCTTGTGCTTTACCGATACCGCAGAATGAAAAGTATGAATCAGAACGCCTTCAGGCCATGCGCGACGCAACCGCCGCTCAAATTCAAGCGCAAGCGTAACTTCAGGCAACAGCAATATTGCTGTTTTGCCTTCTTTGAGCGTCTGCAATATCGCATCTTTGTATACTTCGGTTTTGCCCGATCCGGTAACTCCGTGGAGCACAATGGGAGTATAAGCCTGAGCGGTAACGCGAGATTTTATGAAATCTGCTGCCGCTTGCTGCTCATCCGTAAGCTGCACATGCTGCGCACTGGAGCTTTGCTGTTGTGTAGGCATCACTTGCTCTTGCTGCTCTTTTTGCAAAAGAAAGTGGCGCATTCTCTCAATAAAATACAGCGGCTCTTGCTGATAATAAAATGCAAGGCGCGTAATAAGTGCTTGATAGTGCGCATCATGAGGGAACGGTTCAAGCGCAATCGCTTCGCGAATGCTAAACCGCACTGATGGCTGATCAGAGCTTAGGCGCATAGTAAGGGCACATACCACCTGCTTGCGCAAGGGAACGCGCACCAAACACCCTTCCTGAACCTGAGCTGCCCACGCATGAGGAACTTTATACCACAGGGGCTCATCATACCCCCGCAAAAGACGCACT
>JAGVMI010000092.1 GCA_020053845.1 Candidatus Babeliales bacterium | reverse complement strand
TGTTACTGCCATGCAGTCCTGATGAGTACCCTATGGGATACACACGCGATTAGAGAAAACAGTGCATTTAGTAAGCTACCATTGCGGCTCCACAACAATCATTAATCGCCCATTCTACGGGTAAATATACCCCAGTAGACACATCAAGAAATACGTCGCTATACTAGAGCACATTTACTCGCATTAAGGAGAATCGATGATACAAAAATTGATCTGCACACTTGCGTGTATTACAAGTATAAGCAATCTCTGCGCTATGGAAAAAGAGCGCGAGCTTACGCGGAAAGAATCAAAAGAAGCGATCATGGATGCTATTAAACAGGTTGCGGGGGAAAATAATCATCCTAAAATCGCACAGCCTCGCAAAGAGCTCAAGCAGAAACAATCGCTCAACACGGCTCTTTCAGAAAACCAGGCCGAACTTGAAAAAAATTCTGCTGAGTTTCTTAGCCAAATTGCCACACGCGTAAATGAGGGATGGCAACGATAATGATGCTCATGAACCGATATGGCATAGCTTTCTGTATACTTGTAAGCTCACTGCATATGCATGGCATGGAAGATACCCAAAAACAGAATACCATTGATGTACTTTTAACCGAATCACGCCAAGCATCACAAACGTCTGCCACTCAGCTTTCTGCACAGCAACGCTTTGCAGACTGGCAAACTAGGTGGGATCGTGCGTGCGAGCAATTAACTGCTAACAACGCATTTGAAGCTCTTGCTTATGCATTTGCATCAGATAACTCAATGCGTACCGAATGCATGCACTATCTTACTCATCAAACAGGCATTGTACGCATGCCCAATATCAATAGCCAAGCCGAACAACAAGTCTTGAATAATATACAAAGCACTCTCACTTTACTGCTTGAACAAGCCACTGCAGGCAGTAGAGAAAACGAGCATCTTACTACCATTGCGGGTGTATTGCAGAATGTAGAGAATACCTATGTAGCAAGCCAGCAGGGGAAAAACCAATCACACAATCCACCTGCTGCTAAAAAATCTAAGTGGTGTACGTGTATTATTTCTTAAAGAAAGAACAACTATGACCAGACACCTACTATGCACACTTTTGACTATCATAACGTTCAGCAATGCTTTTTGTATGAAAAGTGAAGAACAAAAAATCGCACATGCTGAAGACCTGGCTTCTATCTGGGAGAGTGTGCATAAGATTGGAGAAGCGATCAAAAATTCTGGTTTGGAGTCATGTGCTATCGAAGTGAACACAATTTACTTCCGCATTACTCAATACGGCAAATCTTTTTTTAAAGAAGATCAATATTACATCTCAAGATTAGAATCATGGAACCAACCAATCGACATAACACCATCCCAAGCTCTTAAGGAATCTGTTGCTGGCAAATCAGCAACCGTACCCGGGCAACTACATAACGCAAAAAATGAATCCCAAGAGTAACGATAGTAACAATAATCATCTGCGCAGGAGCATCATATGAAATCTCTTCTTTTAGCAATCACTCTTTGCAACACCGCATTGCTTAGTGCAATGGATGGGAGCGCCAAGAGCTTACGAGCTAAGCAGCAGTATGCACATCACATTGCCGATCTGCGCAGTAAGCTTGATTGCAAAATCAATCATGCTGACGCATTCAGTTCTTCACTCACATACCTTGTTCAGGACGCCTCAAGGGGTGGTTACACGTCACATGTCCAAGAACAGATGCAAAGCAAGATAAGCGCCTTACGCGAGACGCATGCAGAGCTCAACCGCTCTTATAATGAGCTTCTCAATAACAGCCCTACGCCGGAATTCAGTACGCAGCTTGATGTAGTTGCTGCAGCGCTTGCTGTCCTTAACAATCATATCGAATCTGCAATTGTACGTAATAACGCGCTCAAAACATATGCACAAGCTAGCGCTCCACTCGTTGTGATACCCAACAGGTAGCTATAAACAGACCGCGCGCCTATGCTACGCTCATGCGTGTGTATAAAACTGATTAAAAAAGGAGAGTTATGAAGTTTGGTATGCTGCGCTACACAGTTGCCCTTTACGCTCATGCCCTATGCGCAATGGGCCTTCAGGATACGCTATCGCCAGACAATGCGCTTATTGTGCTACGGCTCACCCATATACAAGCACGCACTAACATTTTTCAAAAATCACATATACCTGATCACCAAACGGTCTATGCATTGTTGCGCGGCATTGATACCACGTGGGCGGAGGTGCTGACCATTAAAGGTACGCATAGGCTCATTTCATCTCAGCATTATTTTGATCAAGAAAAGCGCGCGCAGGATTACGATACTTTACGCAAGCAGTGGAGCGCATATAACACAAAGCACTCAGATTATGAAAAGTATCGCCAGCGCCTTCTGACTGAACTTAAAAATGAAATTGCGCACGATGCTTTACATCAAGAAGTTTCGAGCGCACTTATGTTTCTCGCAAATGCACTTGAAGAGGCAAAAGACATCTTAGAAAATACCGATAAAAAACGAGTAGTCACCTCACAAACACCCCAATTACTCCTAACATACGCGCAAAAAAAGCCCTTATGTAACGGAGGGCTTGCAGATCAAGACTTATTAGACAATTGGGAATTCATACCATAGAGAAAAGAAAATGAATAAAAAATTTTTAAGCATATTATGCATCACATTTTGTACATTCTCCGCATACAGCATGAATGATCAAGAGAAGCGAGGCAGCATACACGAACTATTTGTTGTATCAGAAACCATCACACAAGAAATGCTGCAGAATCGTACAGAGCAAGCCGCGCAATCACAAAGCCAATCTAATGCATTGCTCAAATGCCATTGGCTTCAGGCATGTGCGCTCAATAGCGGCAGCTACGCCGTGAGCATACTGGACTCGATCTTCTGCTTAGATCCCGCAGCTCGCAATGATCTTTTAGGTTTTCTTGCTGGAATACAAGGCATTAAGAATATGCCCGATCTCTCGAGTCAAGATGAGTCTAAATCCTTATTGCTAGTAAGCGGAAAGCTTATTGCACTTTTGCAAAGTGCAAATCCAGGAAGCGATGAATATAAATATGCTAAAATAATAAACAATACCGTGCAGGAAGTTCAGCATAAGTACTCACATGAGCTTCTCATACCCGAAGCCAAACGCCTTATCAAAGAAGTCGAAGAAAAGCACCGTACACGGCCATGCACTATTTCGTAATACTTACGGTACGAACACTTTTAAAGAAAAAGGATTCATCATCATGGTACGCAACCTCATCTGTGCACTGAACATCATGATCTTTGCACACTCAGCGCATGCAATGGGACAACAAGAAGATAGTTGTTCAAATAATGATAATGCTAGCTCCTTGCAGAAGCCAAGTGTTGAATCACATCTCGTTGGCAACGCAGCACCTACCTCATCTGTACATGCCTCTTTAAAAATTAATACGCAAGAAGAATTTAAAGAAGTACATGAAACCGCAATAAAGCATGCAGAAAGTTTAGGCAACCTTTTAAACTATAGACCTGCAAATAATGATGATAAACAAGCCAAAAAAGAATTAATAGCGACTTATGCTTTCACACTCGAACAAATACTCGAAGCTTTAATTGCGCATCAATCAGAAAAAAGAGCGCACTTCTACCAAAGTAAGAAATAGGCAAGGAACATCGTACATATACTCGCCTTAAGATTCTTTGCAGCAACACACAAGAAAGCGGCTCTTATACAGCCGCTTTTCTTATTGCTCAAGTATATATTACTGCTCACATTCTCTTGCGCAACTTCCTTAAAATACTCCAGCCATCCCACAGTAATGCGCATATGCTGTGCCGCGAGCGCTGCATACGCGCTTCAAATGTCTGGCCATTACTTAATACAAGTGGAGTAAGCCTTCTTGTTTGCCCGATAACGCTGCGCATTGAAGCATTCACTGCTTTTTTCTGCGCTTCTACCGTACTTGGCGCCCAGTTTTTAGGGCATGCTTGTGTGTGCTCACATAATACACAGGGCGCCGGAGCTGCAACACATTCAAGCTGGCCTATCCATGATTCAAGCGTGATAATATCTCGTTTTAGATCTTCCTGTGCCATGAGAATCAGGCGATCCACATCAGTAAGCTTAGTGGATACTTTGTTATCCATGCTAAGCACGGCATGTGTGATGCTTAGAAAAACTATAAAAAGTGCACATCGCATGTGTTACTCAGGTTTACCAACAATCTTATGAGAGAGAGATGCAACGCGTGGAAGAATGCTATTGATAGAGCGCTCATCGCTTGATTGGCACATTCCGCGTAAAGCCGATAAAGTTCCTACAGCAATACCTGCAAGCACGGGCGTTACTACGTCAGTACCAGGAACCAGACACGAGACTCCCAGTCCTGCAACCACTCCCAATCCCACTTGTGTAACAATATGAGCAGGATCTTGAGGATTAACCAACGCACTATACAGCCTAATAGTATAATATAATAACCGGTCGAGCTGTTCAGACACACGCTTATCAGCCGCAGTTACCGAACTTTGAGCGGAGTTCAGGTGAAGTTGATTGTTCTGATGGGGTAGCATGAATTTCTGCTCTTGTCTCATAGCACACGCATTGGTAGCCATTAAACTTATAATCATAATAATCAGTATGCGCATGCTATCCACCTCGTACTGCAAACTATTTTTTAGTATATTACGCTATTAATGCATTTCATTATGGTGTATTTGTACTAAGATAGCAAAATTGCACGGCACAATTAATACACAGCAAGAAAAGTTACGGTGCAGATTTTATCTTGTGTTGCCATGCGCAACTTGCATACGGTGGGCAGCTTTTTGCATAAGCTCTTGTACTGCCGTCTGTATACCCGCGGCATCGGCAACGCCCTGAATATATCCTTCGCCCTTTGCCATCTGCTCGCGCTCTTGAATTGCTTGTGCAGCTCCCCACAATGCCCCACCCACCACCGCTACGCCGGGAATAATAAACTCAACTCCAGGAATCATATCTGATAGCAGACTTCCTATTCCAGCGCCACACACTAATGCCAGCGCCCCTGCTTGCGCAGCTGCACTCAATATGCCTGGCTTGCTCTGATGTATCGCATCCAATCGATCTGCTACATGCTCAGCACAATGCTCTTGCAACGTTTGCGCTGACGGAGATTTGATACATCCATTTGTGTATGGACTAACAGAGTGAACAATACTTGGTGCTGCTGATCCTAAATGATGCGATAACCGGCGCAATAATTCGCCAAATACGGGTAGCGCTCCGTTATCCTTTTCATCCATTGCACTCATAACACCATGTGCCAACAATATTGCTATCATTATGCTTACACGCATGCTGCTCACCTTTATATACGCTGCTCTTACTGCTGTACGTTTTTTATAAACGAGTTTAGTATGCTGCGATTGATTAAAGATGGCAATGATTAGCGCAACCCTTGCAAAAGCATGTACAGCAGCACGTATTCTGCTATCTTATCCCCCATACAATTCAACACTCGAGCATAGGAAATGGTAATGTTGCACATCAAAAAATTGGTATTTTACGCGGTATGTACGCCCATAATAATGTACGCCATGCATGATGAGGAAGCTGGTACATCTGCTTCACAGCAACGGCAGACTGTTGGGCCACAGATGGTGTATGAATCTCTGAGCGCTGACAATGATAATAGCTCGTATAGCAACGAAGATAGCGAATCTTTAGGCCTAGAATATCTTGAGCAAGAGTTGACCAGACAGTTAATTCTCCGGCAGCAACAGCTTGCATTAGCATACCCAAGACAATCACAAGAAGCCCATTTATGCATACCATGCGTAGGATGTGGCAGAACAGTACCCTTAATGCACAGGCCTTGTTGCGATCCCTATCACGGAAAATACCTTTCTCGCTTTCAAGAACCATAACTCTCTATTTCTTTCTACGCCACAGGTGCTTTTACACAAACCTTCGCCCAACAAATAGTGTAAACGGCATACACTTTCTTGCTGTGCTTATGTACTAATTGTTGCACATGCTCATGCGGACTGCGCTGTGTAGAATTGGAATCAGCATCTGTTATGGATGATTGCTGTGTATCATGTGTCAATTCGGCAAGATTTGCAGGTTGAGCACACTTGCGATGTTTCCACCACTGATACACGTAATAAGCTACTCCAACAATCGCGGGTACACTACATGATACTGGCCCACAGCTTATCGTACTGTACGTTGCCAGCGTACTGAGCAGCCCCATAGCCGCATTAGGCAGTTGATGTGATGGCTCAGCTAATGGATGAATAATCTCAGGCAGAGTTATTTGTTGTAATTCGTATTGTGCAGGCGTTTCATGAGCTGCGCTCTGCACGGTGATGAAAGATAGAAGTACGGCGCATATGATGCGTCGCGCAAGCAAGATATCATACATGCATTACCCTTTTGCGCATTAAAAAAAGGAGTACGTAACGCACTCCTTTTTTAGTGATGTACAAATGTGTAGCAATTACTTGGTATCAAGTATACGCTCGCTCGCCTCTTTTTGTAATTGCTCAAGGCGATTTTTCTGATGCTCCGCAAGCGTGCGCTGCAATTGTTCAACATCCTGTTCGCGATTAGTTATGTCTTCTTCTTTGAGATGGAAATACAAGCATCCTCCCCACAGCGTGAGTGCTTCCGCCAATGCTAAGCCACCACTCAATCCTAAATTGTTGGTATAAATATGCGTACCTATAGGAACAACTATTGCAGCGCCTAATCCCCCCGCAAGACCAACGCTATCGCGCAAAAGCCTCCAATCAATAAAATGATCTTTCTTGAAATCGAGCTCTGCTTTTTGCTGCTTTAATTCATGTTCAAGCTTTGCTATCTGCGGATGTTGCGTGCATGAGGATTGTGAACACGTATGTGTATAGCGCATAAAGCGCGCTACATGAGAAGCGGCCACAGCAGGTAGCTTATTAAACATGCCCCACACAAAACAACTGGAAAGCATAATACCTGAAGCAACTATAAAACATGGGTACTTCATTGCGATAATCCTTTTTATCGGCACGTTATCGGCACGTTATCGGCACGTTATCGGCATGTTATCGGCATAGCAAAACTATTTTTACTGCCGATAACACACGAGTAAAGCAATTAACGCGTATGCGAAGATTCTTTCATGCGCTCGAGAATATGCTTGAGTACTAGCTGATGGTTAAGAAAATGAATATCTGCCCAGCGCCGTGCAATCTTATATTTATGGCTGAATACATGGTGCCATAAGCTCAAAAGCACCGCACATTCTGCAGCAATTATCACAATAGCAAGGGTAATGCTTACCATCAACGGCACTGCACTGCCCATAAGCAGTGTATATAAGCCATAATTGAGCGCCGCAGAGAGCGCAACACAAGCAATTGCGTAGGGCATGAACTTCAATGCATGCCATACTATGGCACGCGCGCTATCATATGCGCCCTGCTGCTCAATCTGCATAAGTTCATGCTGCTTTTCTAGGAGTAGTGCAGAGAGCTGCTCCTCATCCGCTACATCAAGTAAGAAACGTACATATAGCTCAGTTTGCGATGGCATATCATCATGATCCATAGACATAATTAAGCTCCTTGTAACGTGAAGTTAAAAGTCAAACCTAGTATGATCTCGTACGCCTGCAAGCGCAAATAAAAAAGGGGGCACCCATAAAAGGCATCCCCCTTGTTTCGTGTAGCTTAGATTAAGTGCACTAGTTTATCGTGCTATCGTCATCTGATACATCGCTGCATGATGTTTCTGCTGATTGTTCTGGCTGTGCTGCTTGTTCAATGGTCACGCGGCCCATACTATGAGCAAGACGATCAAGAATACCATTGATAAAACGATATGCATCATCTTCGGCAAAGCATTTAGCAAGTTCTACCGCTTCATTGATGATAATGCGCGGATCAGTTGTTGAATGCTTGAGCTCCCAGAGTGCAAAGCGCAAAATAAGCTTTGTGCTTACTCCAATGCGATCAAAGCGCCAGTTAGTAAGCAATGGCTTATACATTTCATCAAGCTCTTCTCGCTCGTTGACTACTGCTTGCACCGTCTTGAATACTTCACTATTCCAGGAAATAGAAAGCTCAAAGCCAGCATTGTAGTTATCTACAATTGATTCGAGTGTGTCTTCATAGTTGAATGCTTCCATCGCATAAAGGAGATGGAATATCAATGCACGCACATCACGGCGCGTTAAATCATCGTACGAAAGCGTACGCTGCTCGTCGTTTGATGTCTCGTTCATTTCGTGTGGTGTTGTCATCATTGTCGCCCCCGTAACCGCCCTAATTTACTTCTGCACGCGTTCGATATACTTGCCATCACGCGTATCCACCTTCACCTTGTCACCTTCATTCACAAAGAGTGGTACTTGTACCACAAGCCCCGTTTCAAGAGTTGCAGGCTTGTTGCCGGCGCCTTGAGCTGTATCGCCTTTAACACCAGGGGGTGTTTCACGCACTTCAAGCTCCATAAACATAGGAGGAGTAACGGCTATTGGCCTGCCCTTGAAGTACATAATGTTGAATGTGGTTTGTTCTTTAAGATAATCAAGCGCTTCGCTGATTTGCTCTTTATCAAAAGCAACCTGCTCGTATGACTCTTGATCCATGAAGTTATAGAGTCCGCCATCTTCATAGAGGTACTGCATTTCGCGATATTCAAGGCCCGGATCAGGGAACTTTTCGCCCGAGCGGAATGTTTCTTCGTGCATGAGGCCGGTGATCATATTTTTCATCTTGGTTTTAACAAATGCCCCACCTTTTCCAGGTTTTACGTGCATATAGTCAACGACCATGTACGGCTCATCACGGAATAAGATTTTAGCGCCCTTGCGGAAATCGGTGGTTGCTATCACGAAATGTCCTTTTTGAAAGACTGAATTTGCGCAGACCTTGCCTTCTTTTAAGAATAGGAAAATGGCAGAAAAAAGCAATGCGAGGCCCCTTTGCGCAGGTACAAATCTTCCTATTTTGCGTATAAAACCCATCAATATTTACAATCTGAATAAATAATTGCTAAAGTGGAGTGTAGGGTTAAGGGGAATACGGTGAAGCGATTTGTGTACACGCGCATACGCGCGCTTGCAATACTCATATTCTGTGCACACGCGCAGGCAAAAATGCCGCGCGAATCCTGGATTCTCCCCGATAATCGCAAGCATTATCATGAGGTCTGTTTTTTAACTGCCCACAATGCCTTTGCGAGTAAGGCAGAAGGCTGGCACTGGTGCCGGCAGCAAAACCTATCGGTTGCCGATCAGCTCGCCCTGGGGGTGCGCGGGTTTATGCTCGATACCTACGTGCATAAAGGCTCAGTAGTTCTTTGCCATGGAGGCACACATGCGGTGCTTGCTTTTCAGCGCAGCATTGGCGAAGGGATGCGCGCCCTACGCGGCCATGCCCCTGCCTATCAAACCCTGGGCCAAACACTTATCGTGCTGCGCGATTGGCTTATCGACCATCCGCATGAGATTGTTACCCTCTTTCTTGAAAATTATGTCCCCAATGACCGCTTGAGTACTGAAATACAGGCAATCCCTGGATTAAGCCCGCTCATTTTCAAAAAAAAGCATGAAAGCGCATGGCCCACCATCGCATGGATGCAGGGGCACAATAAGCGGCTTGTGATCTTCAATGAAAATAAGTCAGGAACTCCCATCAGCGATGCCCACCCCTTTATGTACCTATGGGATGAGATCATTGAATCTGGGTACGCCACATTGCGCAAACAATGCATTGCACGCGAGCGCGCAGAATCGTATGCCCATCAAGAGAAGTCACGCTCACTCTACCTCATGAATCATTT
>JAGVMI010000021.1 GCA_020053845.1 Candidatus Babeliales bacterium | reverse complement strand
CATTCAATGCATTCTCCACATATCACAAAAATTACAAACAATGGGATCAAATTGCTAAAGATGAGGCTGTATTAAAATACGTGCAGTCTTTATATGAAACACCCTTCACTGACATGCCAAAAAGAACAGGTAAAAGAAAAATCGATGTGTCTGAGCTGAGTCAGCAAAAAAGCAACATACAGCAAAAAAAGAAATGCGCGTATGCTCACACCCCAACAGATGCGAATTTCTTTGAGAGTGCAAATATTCTTGAATGCAAAAAAGCTGTTGGCAAAAGTCAATGGTGCCCAGGCTTGTTTAATATTCTTGAAAGAAAGAACATAAATCGCGATACTGTGCCGCTTTCGCCTGGAACTATGATCTCTCTTGCTCATTTGGCAAAGCGCCATCTCCATGCATTCAATTTGCATTCTATCGTCAAACACCTAGAAAAAAATCCTCTGCTTGATAATGATATGAACACAAAAATAATCGATATTTTACGCCAACGTGCAGTGAGCCACCATGAGATCACTGATACAAAGCCACACAGTCACGATCAAGAAAAATAAACTTATTTAGTAGGGTATCAAAAAGGATAGTATGCTTATCTTTGCACTCGCATTTGCTGTAATTTCATGCGCACAAATGCTCGCTATGAACACAGATAATGACTACACTCCCTTTCCCCTTGAAGCTCTTCCTATTATTAGCGAAACGTCATGTGCTCATTGCCTTCCTCTTAAAGACTCAGCAAATGATTATAAGCCAGCTCCACAGTTGAAAGATGAACTGCGCAAAGGCATACTGCCAGAAAATTTGTTCCTACAGCTCGCAAGGCAGTCTTACAAGATCGAGGTTATAAAAAAAATAGCTAGTGTTCTTAGGCAACAAATAGTCGCCGGTAACATATCAGCATCTGCATTTAATAAGATGACCGCATACCATAGATCTAATGCTTGGTATGGGCTTAACATGGATCCTCACATTAAAAAATTCGTCAATCGTTGGTGTAATAAACCGTACAATCAGATTACGCCAAGATCTACGGATACTTTATTGAGACCCGACATAACCATTAGGAAAAAATCTACTTATACCAAAAAAATAACCCGGCTCTCTCTATCTACCATCATTGACGAGCAAGTCTTTAGAAAAGCAGGCCTTCCCACATGCAGGGAAAATATTAAGCAAGGAAAGTGGTGCCCAGCACTCTTCAAGATTATTGAAGGAAAAAAAGATCGCCGTTATAACAAGCCTGTACAGCTTGGAACTCTAATAGAACTTGCTAAGATAGCTCAAAAATATTTGCCTATAGATGCTTTGCAGGCCATGGCTAATCATCTAAAAAACTATCCTCTGTGCGATGACCCGCAAAAACAAATAGTACAGAGATTAGAATCTCCCATTTTAGCTCAACGAGCCAAAGCTGCTCTCGAGGTAACCAAGCAATGAGTTGCAAAAACATGTTGATAATAGCACTTATAAGCATGTGCTCATTCTTTTCACTATGCGCGTGTGATGGAGAAAATCAGTTTTCCTCACCTTCGTGGATTCCTGATGAACAAACTGCAGCGCACTATTATAGCCCCTCTATGCAGCAACATCAGAACGGTTCTTCACAAACTCATGAGCTTTTTGAATCATCATCGCTAGAAGAGCTATTCAGGAATGCAACACCTGAAGAAAACCTCGATCATGCCACGCAGATACAATCAGCATCTGCCAGCCCAACAAGCCCACAGCCTCAAAGCAACAACCCCGAGCACATGCACATGCCTCATATTCCACTCGCTACTCTCAGCACACAAGATGCGCAGCGCATATTACTTGCCTCTATAACATTAGCCCAGCAGCGCTCTGTGCCCGTTACTCCACTTGCAAAAGCAGTTGTAGCAAGAGCATGTGGATTTGAGGAAACAAAAATAAATGTAGTTGCCGCATTACAAGATAATTACAAGATAAAGAGTCTGAGAAAAGTGATATATAACCTCAAGGAAACGCAACATCCTGGTATCTGTGTGGAGGTTATAGATGCAGTACAAGACCATGCACAAACATTGCAAAATCAAAAAGATATCGATCGCTTTGAAGTGCTCACCACTATACTTAAACTACACGCACTCGAAGAGGGCATAGACCTGTCAAAAAACGATCGCAGCGATCTCTGCTCAGGAAAGGAGCCTTGCAAAAGCCAACTGCATACTCGCACTCTCAACACTTCTTTATCCGCCTCTCAGGTATTCTTTGCGAACGTAGACTTCACTGCAGAAGAAATGTGCCTGGGCATAAAACACAACATATTTCATGCGACGATAATTCAACAGCTAGGCAACAAATACCAGAGCACAGTATTTCGCCAATGTATGAAGAGTGTCCAAACCCACATAATCGACTTTCAAAAAAGAAAAGCTATTATTGATCATTATATGCAAGAAAAAAGTATTTCTAACAATCTTCTTAATGAAAACATCTTCGAAGTCCTGCGCAATGCATGGATACAAAAAATGCCTGATCTTGCAACTAATACGGCAACTCAGCTGATTGAGCAAACAAACCAGGAATACACGTCACCGCCACTCTGTGATACCAACAATGTTGAGCCAATCACCCAAGCGCCAATCAACAACTGCATAGAGTGCTTTGTCAATACGATTGCTTCTTTTGCACCTCTTTATTCCCCTGAGCAGTTATGCGCACAGGCGTTAAATCATCTCGAACAGAGTCCACTTTATCCGGATACACTCAACACATACGTGCGATCACTATTGGGTGCGCAAAATCAATCGGAAGCATCCGCTGTATCCTCTGAAAGCAACTACATCAATCTGACATCCTCGGCTGAACAAATCACCTCCAACGACATCAGTGAGAATGAAGAGAGCGAAGAAGAATGCTCAGAGGAAGAAACGCCGCCCAGAAAACGCTTCAAACAATGATCTATCCGCTCATTTTTGCGCACAAAAACGCGTACAAAGCATTTGCTGGTGGTATCTTATCGCACTAATAATCACTCGTAGCATTGTATTCAGGAGAATAGTATGCGCACCTTTTTCTTCGCGATCATAACACTATGTACCATACACGTATATGCTCAGGAAAATTCACCTACAGAGCCCGATTTCTGGATCACACAATTGATCAATGCAGATAATGACTTGAACAATGCGTTCTCCCTATCATTAGTTGGTTGGGTGCCGCGTTATAATGAAGAAAATTCATCTTCTGATGACATATCGAGCGCTCAGCAATGCACTTCCGAGACTCCGCAAACCCCTCTGGATACTATTGCAAAATTTGTTGTGGAGCATGAACTGAGCACTGCAAGCGATGTGATGCGAGCAATAGACAATAATATATTTCATGAGGCAATACTTTTATGGAGCATCGCACAAGGCTATAGCCTGCCAACACTACGAAAAATATGTATTTGCCTCAGAAAAAAAATAGCGAGTAATGATATTAACGAACAACAATTCAATAAGCTTGTCGCATGTCATGCAAACTATCCTCTCGACCCTAATAAAATAGATAAAGAGATTATTAAGTACGTTGAGAATTTGTGTGATAAAGAACACGCTACAATCCAAAAGATTGTCGCGCGCCATACAGGCAGAACAAACCCTCGAACAGGTGTATGCAAGTACGTCACAAGCACAGAACCTAACGATACACATAATCAGAGCAGTTTGCATTTTACCCTGTGCAGTTCCGCAAGCGGGATCTCTCTCGTGGCTCGGCCTTTCAAAGAGCGACGCAAGAGACAAAGACCCAAAACGCTTGGGGAAATCATCAGCCGTAGATAACGCGTTGACTGTATCCCCAAAAACTATCTTATGATTGCAACGCAAACCCTCGTAATAATACACTAATCTATGCTTGCTCTGTAAAAAAGCTTGGCGAGCGAGGGGCATCTTACGGCTTGAATAAGCTCATGTATGTTGGGTAGGGGGATAGTTCAGTGCTGCGTAACATAGTGTTTTTAAGCGTATGTACGCTACATCCTTTGCATGCATTTTTCGACGCTTATCCTGAACCATCGCCATCTTTGGAATCTGCAGACACCTTTCTCACATACGATACTACCCGAACGCTACTCGAGCTCGGCCTGCTCAATGAAGAAGTAGATGGCAGCACATGTGACCAAATGTATACATTACATCCTGCTGACGCATATCAACCTCCATTGTCGCAGTATGTTATGCCGCACAATTCACCCGACCAACGCCAGCACAATCAATCCTCACGCGATGAGCAGCTTATTGATACACTTATAAAGCTCCTCAAAAAAAAAGATTATGGCGTTGATTATATACGAAGAAAGATGCAAGAATTACATTTAGAACAGCATCCCACTGCACTTGTAGCAGCTATCGACACAGTACGCGCACACAAACCAAGAAGCACACGTAATGAAGCTATTCTGACCATGCTCAAACTCAATGCCCTCGATTGTAAAACACCACTTATGTGCACCTATAATGAGCGCTCTCAGCTCGAGACAGATATAGATCAAGAACAGAGTCAATATATATGCCGAATACTTAATACGTCTTTAAAAGCATCTCATGCGTTTTTTTTCAACAAAGATTTCAGCTCAGCTGAATTGAGCAGCGGTATACATCACGGAATGTTCCATCCGCAGATGATACAAGCACTTGATAACAAGTTTGAATATCCAGATTTTAAAAAGCGCCTCAATGATGTGAAAAAGTGTATAAAACAGCCTGAAAAGCAAAAAGCTCTTGTTGGCTATCACTATCCTGAAGGTATCAGCAATCCTGACAACATTAGTAATCTCGCGCAAAACATGCCTCAAAAAACCCGAAACCGAACAGCTACAGAAAATCTTTTTAAAACATGGCTGGCAAATGATCCGAGCCTCGGAGTTTTGGCACCCCAAATAGAGCTAACTCCCATGCAAAACAGTATTCCTGCTCCGGACCTTGCGTCACCCGTCTATCTTTCTGAGATTACTTCTGTACCTTATAACGTACCACCTACTGCATCCTACGCACCGTACACTTCCGTTGACATGTGTTATGCAATACCTGCTGTGCAATCACTACATCCGATGGAGAGCCCATATCAAATACCTGATGCTCTCGTAGACTCTCTCATATATCAGATAATTACCTGCGGCATTCAGTACTGTACAGCAGAAGAACTTCGTACGCGCATCCTGCAGAGAATCACAACATGGCCCGAGCAATTCGCTGCACACAGGGAATATGTACAACATGTTATTAATCCCCCTGAAAAGGAGGAGAGCCTAAAAAATGAGCCGTTCCTACATTATGGTTCTACATTTGTCGCCTTAATAGCAGATAAGTACAAAATGAGTTACCATCAAGCACGCGATTGGCTGAAAGCAACTCGTGATCCTCAAGTGTTTTACACTATGATTCCTGCTTTTCAACAAGATCCCCTGATAAGCGAAACGCACATTACTACCGCTAAGCTAATAGCTCTAGACAAAGGTATTGATTTATCAATTCATTCATTCTCTGATCACAACCCTCACATTCAGTATCCGTCTAGCTCTCAACGCTCAACAATTTCGTTGAATACCTCGGCCAAAGCAGTTGACGTATTCTTTTCTGATACGATCTCTTCCGAGCTTTTTCTTCTGGGCGTTAAGCACGGCATGTTTCATGAAAAAATGGTCTGTTTATTTGCAACTAAAGGGTACTGTGCAAGCATGCTCAACAGATTTCTTCTTGCAGTTTCTCAACGCATAAGTGAGGAGCAATACACGACGCTATGCAGCTATTATACAGCGTGTATGGAACAGAAAGATAAGCCACCTGAAGAGCGATCTAAGGTATACATATACATAGGGGATGTAGAAAAGCCACAACAAAAAATTCTGAAGAAATTTCACACACAAGGTTTTCTAAAAACCAAAGGCCATACTCGAATTGCACAATGCCGTGGCCCCTATACACCGCGCAAAAAGACATCTCGCTTCTCTGAAAATGAAGCCACACTTATGCCTGAAAACAGGCAAGAAACTCTCCCAAACACCATTAGCGAGTAAAATATGCGAGAAATTCTTTATTGCCAGAACCGCCTAGAATAGGCGATTCGATAACGCCATGGCAGACAAACCCACGCGCACGCATGCCTTCTTTAACACGCTCAACTACTTCATGGTGCACCGCAGGATCTTTAATGATACCGCCTCTGCCCACCTCATGTTTTTGCGCTTCAAATTGTGGCTTGATGAGAATAATAAGTTTTCCCTCAGGCTTGAGCACACGCTCTACAGCATCCATCACTTTCAGCACAGATATAAATGAGAGATCGAGCGTTACTATATCAACACGTTCGCCTAACGTCTCAAGCTCACGCAAATTGGTACGCTCACGCACCACTACGCGATTGTCACTACGTATTTTTTCATGCAGCTGACCATAACCCACATCAACGCCATACACACGCTGCACACCTCGCTGCAGCAAGCAATCGGTAAAGCCACCTGTTGATATACCTGCATCCATGGCAACCATGTGTGT
>JAGVMI010000105.1 GCA_020053845.1 Candidatus Babeliales bacterium | reverse complement strand
GCAATATCACAAACTTCAGGCTCTTCATGTGTAGCCCTTGATAATACGTACCAGAAAACCTCAAAGGCAGAGTATTATCCTGATACGGCGGCTTGGTATACAAAGCCAGCTACTAAACCCATCAATCTTACTGGCAGGTCCCATCTTTTTAATACGTGTCGGATGCACTGATGGGCACGCCCACCCGACAAGTGCCACTAGACTAGGCTAGTGACGAGCAGTTAAGCAACTACACTTATTGGTTTGACCAATTGTTTAACGAGCACTTAGTCAACGCTCGACATGCTCCTCAAGCTTCCAACATCACGTCGAAGCCAGTACGCCCCCATTTTTTAAGACGAGTTCATACTCTAATAGTAAATTTCATATGGCACCCCTGTCAACCACTATCCTTTTCAATAAAGCTTTTACGCGCAAAATAAACGGTTATCGTTCAGCTGAATCAAAAATTGTAGTTTTTATCCATTTGTATTTTTTATAATCAAGAATGCATATGGTATGTGCCGGGCCATCAAGCCGGAAGCTCATACCATATATAAAGGTATAGAGAGGGAGAAATAGGGATGAATTTCAAACGTTTTGCCATGATTTTAGGCGCATGCGGGCTCATAGTAGCTGGCATTATGCTGGGCATGCAGCAGCCAGGAAGTTCCTCATCTTCCTCATCAAGCGTTCCGGCTACGCCGACCCCTCAACCCAAAACCCCTGCATCTCTTGAACGACTTGCAATGGATACAATGATCGGCACATTTACTCGGCAAACAATCTCGAATCTTGCCATCCCCATTGATAATAAAGTTGCGGCATTGCGACAAAAACTCGCAGAATTATCAATTTCTGAATCAATTGCTGATCTTGCAATAAGCCACATGGCTCAAATAATATTCGCAAATAACACTCTTAATAATGTCCAAAAAGTATATCTTGTGCTCTCTCTTATAGTGCCAGAAGGAAAAGTAGGCGATAGCCATTTAGGTTTTATTGCGAAGAATTTTGCACGGCTATTTAGTGCTCAAGAACAACTAACGGGCAAAAAAGAATATGCCAAAGATGAAAGCTTTGATCTTTTTAAAGCAATACAGCAGCTAGATCTTTCTAATGAACAGCGTGCTGAATTATTAGCACAAATAGTTCTACATATTGTTTTATCAAAAAATACATGGACAAAGGCTCATAAGTTAGCCTTTCTAAAAAATCTCAACCACATGGTTAAGCAAAATGTTACATGGCCAACATTGTCTTCCAGCGAAGGCTCTCCTACAAAAAGACAAAAAGGTGCGCCTCTTTTAGATGAAGCAACAGTTCGCTTTATAGAAGTATTAATGGGCGAATTAGAGGATGAAAAACTTACAAACGACTTTTTTGCAGGATCAATACTTGATGCGGGTACGGATGATGAATCAACTACTTTGCATAAGCTTGTTATAACTGAGCATCCTCTTGCGATTGCACTTGCCTTAGAATTAGGGGCTAGCATTAATAGCGTAAATGCAGGTGGCGCTTCCGCGCTTACATATGCAGCAGGCATGAATCACAACAGCATTATCCCCTTATTGCTTGAGCATGGCGCCCTGGTGCAGATCAATGATGTTAATGCATTGATTGACGCAGTAACCGGATCCAATGAGCAAGCAGTATCATTGCTCCTACAATTAGCAAACAAACAAATCAGTGATGATGCTCTTGAGGCTGCACTCGAAGAATCAGAAGATGTCGCCAACAATCCTGAAACCATTCAAGAAGATAAAAACACTCAAGTACGCATAAAAGCGCTCCTTGAGACTGAACAGAAGCGAAGAAACAATGCCCAGTAATAATGAGAGGAAAGGGCTTGGTATGGAGTTAAAAAAACAAAGCTTGATGTTACAGATTGCACTCGCAATTGTATGCAACACCGCATACATGCCTCTCGCTGCAGAGATGTCTCTACCCATGGCTCCATTGGCGCATACCGTATCGCCGGATGACGCAGCGCTGATTGTTTTGAGCAACATTCAAGATACGCCTACTCTTCTTAATGGTATTGCAAGCTTGGGCGTGCCATCACAGCTGCATGCACCAATTCTTGGCGCTATTATTCCGCTCATTTTGCAAGACTCACGTATTTCCATGTGGCAACGATTAGTACTCGTGCGCAATTTAGTGAAAAGCAAAATGGAGCATGAAGGGCTCATTTTTGCATGGCAAGATCTTGCCTACTATCTGCGCGATTTAGGCTCATTGCCCTACTGGCAACAAGCAGTACCTGATTTATATAATCTGATTGATGGGCTTGCACTTGATGATGCGCAAAAAACACAGTGCTTCATGTATCTCACCTATCGCCTCATTTTGTCGCCTAATCAGTGGACGCGTCGCGACAAGCTCACTTTCATGGATAACGTTACACAGTTTGCTACGCACTGCCCATGCTGGGGCTGCGGCGTTTCAAGTAGCGAGCTGCCGCCTGTATATGGCTTTTTGGGAGAAAAAAATTATAACACGCTCATATCATTGCATAATGCAGTGAGCATGAATGGCGCACTTGATACACCATTCTGCGCACGAAGCTGCTTATCGCAAGGCAGATGCTGCTTTGTAAATCCACTCACCTATATTGTACTCGAGCAAAATATTCCTGCACTCGCTGTTGCCCTTGAATGCGGCGCACAAGTAAATGCGCATGATTGTCCGGAATGCCCGTACAGCCCTCTGGCAATGGCAGTAGCTACAAATCTTGATACGTCACTCAAAAGCTTGCTGCTTTACGGCGCATCACTCAATTACCGCTCAAATCAGGAAAATGCGTTCCTTGATGCCATTGAACTTGGCAACCAAAAAGCGGTGCACCTCATGCTTAAATACGCAAACGATCAGGTACATGATGCACTGCTTGATCATGGCATTGAACTTGCTATGGAACACGAGTATGACGCAATTGACGCACTCCTTGAAGCGGAAAAAGTGGAGCGTGAAGCTGCTAAAAGCTAAAAGAAATATGCGGTGAAAACAATGATGTATTTTCCTATGCGTCTTTTAATCGGTTATGGATTAACACTGCTCATATGCGCTCATCATGCGCATGCACAGCAGACAGCGCCTGCTAATCGCAATCCTATTGCCACGCTTGAAAAGCTTGCTGAAGCCCCGACAATTACTAAAGTGCTCCAGTATCTCAACTCCGATATCCCTTCAGTAGAGGACATACAAAAAGCATTCGCGCATTTTAATATCCCCGAAACACTGCATGATGTAATTCTCCTTGGCATCATCAAGCGCATACTCAATCCTTCACAGGCCACAACCATCAACACGAGCGTCGCTCCATTAGCTAATGCCGTAGCCAAAGCACAGCTTATTATGGAACAGCTGCTTCCTTGGTATATACAGCAGACGCGATCTCCTCAAGAAGCTATGGATAACGCTTTGCTTGTTATGGTGTCATTCGCCGATTATGTACCTTATTGGCAAACTGCGGCATCTGATTTTATTACCTTTATAGAAAACCAGCGCACATTCATAAAAAATATAGAGTCATACTTAAGATC
>JAGVMI010000045.1 GCA_020053845.1 Candidatus Babeliales bacterium | reverse complement strand
GTAGAGTGCCTTGCGTTATCAAAACATGCTTTTATACTTGCGCCATAGATCGTGCATAAAAGTATACTCACTCAAAAAAGGATAAGCAGCAGCATGCAGCGCATAGTACTCAAAGCAAGCATCACCTTAATGTTGGCAATGATCCCTTTGGCGTCGGCAGCGTTTTTTGATGAGATATATGGCACATGTGAGCATTATCGTGGCTATGGCTATACAGCACCAAGAGAGCTTACCGAGTGCCAACAATTAGCGCGACAGGCAGAGCGCAATGTGTGGTGGACACAGGCAGAACGTGATCTAGAGCGGTTGATTTTTAGAGATGGTACGCCTCCCGATCTTCACGAGCGCGATCCTAAAACAGACAGATCTGCGATCTCTTTTGCTTTTCAATTAAAACGTGCCATTTGGCTGAAAAAATGCGCTCACAATGAGGTAGCACATGAATAGCCGATCTGATACGTGCAGAAAGTTATGAGAATGATGAATAGGTAAGTCATATAACCCCTCCTTCTGCGTTTTGTGCATTAAGAGAAAGTTGATTAAGTGCGTAATAATATGTGTTAAACTTTTTTGTGTCAGCATCATGTGTAGTATCAGGATGCATCATCACGGCGGCATCTATGCCAAGGTCAGTGGTGCCCGTGCGTAATTTGTAGGCCTCTAGAACATCGTATTTATTATCTGCAGGCACTACCGGTGATGTAATGTACGCTGCAAGTAATGCATTCACGCATGTGCTATCTACATGCTCATTGCAAAATGTATTCTTACCATCAGTAACATGCTCAATGCACGCGTAAAGAAGCTTTTTATTAGTGAATGAACTCAGGCATGCTGCTTCAAGCTGCTGTATGAGCTTGGTGCGATAATGCGGGTGTGTGGCAGGCGGTTGTAAAGGAAGCGTAAGCTCATAATCCTGAGGAACTTCCAAGAAATCTTCAACTGCCATGCGTATTGTATCGTATTCTATATCAAATTGTGCGTTTGTGTGGAGTTCAATAAGTGTTTTTATTATTTCATGGGTCTGCTTAGTTGCAGCGCATGCTGTGTATGTATTCCATACTCTTTCTCGTACAGAGTTTGGGCGAGCTGTGTGGCTTATTGTGCTAAGCATTTTTTCAAGTTTATTACGCATGTAAGGTTCGAGCTTAACCGGTTGTGCTTTGCCATCAAATGAAGCTTCTATATTTTTGCTATCAAGTAAGTAAATGAGCAATAATTCTAAATGATTGAGTATTTTTGAGGGCTGCGCGGATGCTTGATAACGACTGATGAGTGAGTCAATCCAGTGTATAAGCTCGGGGCGTTCGATCATGATGCGCTTTATAAGAATGTCGAGAGCGGGCAAGATTTCTTCATGATCATGCCGTTCAAAGTCGTTTACAAATAGGTCTAGGCATATTGAGTTACTTTCTGCTGCGTAATGAATTGCCCTGTGCGCGAGCACTTTTGATAGCTGGGCAGGCATAAGCTCATCAGGAATGCTCGTGTATGTTGATGATGGCATTGAATGTTTCATGTCAAACAGCAGTTTAGCCGATTGGTATATTTTGCGGATGTACGCCTGGTATATGTCTGGTAGATGTGTTTTAAGCAATGTGCAAATACGTAGATGCATTGGGTGTGACGCGCGCAAACGCATATTGTCGACATTTGTGAAAAGTGTTTCTGTGAAGCATGCCTGCACTTGTGGCAGTGGAGAGCTGAGCTGTGAAGAGCATTTGAGGAGTCGCTCTATCTTTGTCAAGCAATCATCTATAGACATGTAGTGATCTTCACGGTCAAGTGTACCATATATGGGCTTATTATATACGTTAATGAGCCAGGCTATATGTTCACGTATTGTGTTCGCATAGGATATCTGCTTACTTTGTAAACAGGTTTCTTTAGGATGTTCGCTGTGCACATTAGCTAGGTATTCTTTTCCTGCCGAGCAAGCGAATGGATTTATCTGGCTTGTGTATGTACTTGGTGAGAATACAATTAAGAGCAACACAATAATAAGATGCCTCATTACAACTCTTTCTCTGCGTAATCTGGTGTTATGACTCACTAAAAAGTGAGAGCAGCTCATATACATGCTGAAATCTAAGCACTTTGCAGCTTGAGCCATCCACCTTTTGATTCTTTGCTACAAGAATACGCTCAAGGCCAAACTTTTCTGCTTCTTTGATAAACATCGTAATTTGATTGATAGGCTTGATGTGGCCAGTCAGACTGATTTCCCCAAGCGCAATAGCATGCTCAGGAATTGGCTGCTGGAAGTAGCTTGAAAGTAATGCAAGTGCAACGCCCAGATCAGTAGCGCTTTCTCTGACTTTAAATCCACCGCTCACTTTGAAAAATATGTCATGCATGCTGAGCTTCACATGCAGATACTTTTGCAGGATTGCTGCAATAAGCATTACTTGTTTGTGGTCAAGGCCTGAGATAACGCGCTGAGGCATGCTGAGTTTTGATTCAACGGTAAGCGCTTGCAGTTCGAGCAGAAGCGGGCGTGAGCCTTCCATTACGCTCACAAGCACTGAGCCAGGAGAATGCGTAGCATCATTAATAAGATGCTCATTAATGTTGGGCACTTCGCGTAGCCCTGATTGCTCCATTTCAAAAAAGCCAATCTCATTAATAGTGCCAAAGCGGTTTTTAACGGCACGAAGCACTCGCGTATGCCACTGATCTTCGCCTTGCAAATAAAATACGGCATCCACCATGTGTTCAAGGGTTTTTGGCCCCGCAATCACGCCTTCTTTAGTGATATGGCCAGTGATGATTACGGTAATATCATGCTCTTTGGCTAAACGCATGAGCAGGAACGCAGATTCGCGCAATTGCCCAACGCCGCCGGGTAATGATTGTGTACCGGGCAGATAACAGTTTTGAATGGAATCAATGATGAGTACATCAGGCTTGCCCTCGCGCGCCGTGGTGATTATGGCGTCAAGATTTGCTTGATCTGAGAAAAGAAGCTGATCGTTAATGGTGCCCAAGCGGGTGGCACGCAGCTTTACCTGATGAAGCGATTCTTCCGTAGAGAAATAGTACACGGTGTAGCGCTGTGCAAGTTGGTTTGATACTTGCAGTAAGAGCGTTGATTTGCCAATGCCAGGGTCGCCCGTAAGTATAAGAAGTGAGCTACGCATAATACCGCCGCCCATTACGCGATCCCATTCGGCAATTGAGCTCATCATGCGTTCGCGTGGCTGCTCAGTGACGCTATTGAGCTGAATCATTGAGGTTACTTTGCTTGTAATCTCTCGGCCGTGAATTGTAGCAGTAGCAGCGGGGGTTGAAGCAGAAAAGGTATCCCATGCATGGCATTCAGGGCAGCAGCCCATCCATTTGAGCGCCTTGTAACTACATGTTTCACAGGTATACGTAATCTTCTGCTTGCTCATATACTTACCAGTTTGGGGTGCGATCTATGCTAAAACAGCCACGGCAGCGTGCTTGGTATGCCTCCTGCGCGCCTACCATAACTATAGGATCATCAAAGCGTGCGGGATGGCCATTTACTAATCGCTGAGAAAAATGTGCATCCTGGCCACACTCAGTACAGATAGCACGCAGTTTGGTAATTTTGTCAGCTATAGCAAGCAGCGTGGGCATGGGGCCAAAGGGCACCCCACGAAAATCAAGATCAAGCCCACCTACGATTACCCTTCGTCCGCTATCGACGAGCGCGCAAATAGTTGCGATTATCTCTTGAGGGAAGAATTGCACCTCATCGATGCCAATTACGCAGATATCATGCTCGCGCGCATATTGCGCCACTTCTTGAGGATTGTGAATGGCGTAGGCATCAATACGGATACCACTATGTGATACCACTTCCTCTGAGTCTGAACGCTCAACATCAAATGCGTGTTTGAAGACTGCTACTGACTGGCGTGCGATTTTAGCACGTCTCAGGCGGCGAATAAGCTCTTCAGATTTTCCTGAAAACATCGGCCCGCAAATAACTTCCAGGGTTCCCGCATGGGGGGCTTTGAGTGTCATACGTGTTTCTTCATGGGGTTAAAAGGTTAGCTTGTAGTGCTACAGGATAGAGCTGATCGTGGTTTTTTTCAAAAAACCTGTTATAAAGCCTTCTATTACTATTTGATAAGAATGAGCTCATTGGTGCGATAATCACTCGTTTTCTTAGTTATTTCTCGCAAACTGTGGTAAAATAATCACCATGAAAGTTATAAAAAATAGATCGCATGTCCGTAATGAAGGCGTCAATGACGCCCCTGAGAAGCGCAAGGGTCAGCCGGCTCATGATGAGTCAGGCACAACTTTGAGCAAGTATCTTGCTCACGCTGGTGTGTGCTCCCGTCGCAAGGCGGTAGAGTGTATAGATCAGGGGATAGTGACCGTTAATGGCCATGTAATCACCGATCCGGGCCATCGTATTAGCCCGCACCAAAAAGTTGCTATTCATGGTGAGGTAGTAAAGGCACAGCGTAAGGTATACATGCTCGTCAATAAGCCCAAGGATTGTATTACCACTGCTCAAGATGAGCGTGGCAGGCGTACAGTACTTGATATTGTGCAGGGAGCAGTAAATACCCGCATTTACCCTATTGGTAGGCTCGATCGTCATACAACTGGCGTTCTTTTGCTTACCAACGATGGTGAGCTTGCGCTCAAACTTGCGCATCCTCGCTATGAAATAGAGAAAATATACCGTGCACGTCTTACTAGGCAGCTTATAGCTGCTGATCTGCAAAAAGTTAAAAAAGGCGTGCGCCTTGAAGATGGTTTTGTACGTGTGGATGATATTGGGTTTATCCCAAAGCGTCCGCGTACCGAAGTGTTTGTAACACTACACAGCGGTAAGTATCGCGTGGTAAGACGTCTTTTCGAGGCGTTAGGCTACGAAGTTGCTTCACTCGATCGTGTAGGATACGCAGGACTTTCAAAGCAAGGTGTGCCTCAGGGGACATGGCGATTCTTGTCGCCAGATGAGGTTGATTACCTTAAGCAGCTTGTGGATGATAGCAGCCAAGAATAACTATGATTATTTGTCATTCAAACCAGCACTATTTTTATACTCGTGGTTTACTCATGAGTGAGCATGTGTTACACTAGCTCTATGGTTACCAATGTTTCTCGAGAGAGAAGGTTGCTAATTTATAAGTATTAGGTAATTTTTTTTACCATATTTGATTGATAGTTACGTTCTATTTTATTTCCATTATAAGGTACGGTTCACATGAACATTTACGTAGGCAACCTGTCTCGTTCAGTTACAGAAGAAGCACTCAGAACACATTTCGAAGCATTCGGACAGGTGAATGCTGTTCGCATTATCAAAGATCACATCACCGGTAATGCACGTGGTTTCGCATTTGTTGACATGCCAAACGACGAAGAAGCGCAAGCATCTATCGACGCCCTTAACGGTCGTGCAATTGAAGGTCGTAACGTTGTTGTAAACGAAGCTCGTCCTCGTCCAGCACGTCCAGCAGGCGGCCCTCGTGGCGGCGGTAATGGCCCTCGTGGCGGCGGCAGCGGCGGCGGT
>JAGVMI010000125.1 GCA_020053845.1 Candidatus Babeliales bacterium | reverse complement strand
GAATGCATTATCAAGTAAGGACAGATCATATTGGCGTACTTATATAGCGCAGTACGAAGGGCCGCATACGGTGATATGCTTTGATGCCGCTCCTCTTGATACGCCACGCCATGATGCGATGCATATTGAGCTACCTCTTCATATATCGCGTACGGAATTTAAGCAAGTAGGAGGATTATTTGGATGCAAAGGGCCGAACTTTGAACGCTTTGCGGACTTGCTCTATGAACGATGTGCAGAAGTAAAGCTAGATACGGCAGCACTTCTTTTTGAGTATGCCAATCTTATTGGCAAGGGCGCTGAGCAGTTTTTCGATGAGTGGCTTTTTAATATTGTTTCGCTAGAAACATCGTTATTTAGACTAAGCCAGCATTTTTTTGCTAAAGATGCACGACTTTTCTTTGCTCAATGGGAACAGGTTAGGAACCATTATCCCGTACATTTTTTTGTTTCCTACTGGTCAGAACAGCTATGGGCTGGACACCTTTTTACTCTGCTAGCAAAGCAGGGCAAAATAACTGAGGCGCGCAAAATAGGCTACCGATTGCCTTTTTCGTTTATACAGCGTCAATGGCATCGCTATCAAAATGGCGAGCTCAAAAAAGCACATGAAGCATTAATAGCACTCGATAGCGGCATCAAGCTTGGAGCTCCTGAGGCTATTATAGATCTTTTTTACTCATCATTTTTTCAAGGATTGTAAGCACTGTTCGCTTCAAGAATGCGATTGTTGCTGAAACCGATCTGGCAAAATTATACCGCCCGAAATGACAAGCGCCATGGCCTCTTGTCTATTAAGATCTATCACGCGTACATCTGATTCTTTTAGTACTACAAAAAAACCGCTGGTAGGGTTTGGCGTTGTAGGAATGAATACACTGAAAAACCGTACATCAGGTTGAGGAGATACTTCGCGTGGTAACTCGCTTGTCAGAAAGCCTATGCTGTATACCCCGATACGTGGATATTCTACAATAACTACTTTTTTGAACGATGTTTTGTCTTGTGCACCAAACGCGAATACAAGCTGTTTAATGCTTGAGTAGATAGGCCGCACAAGAGGTATTTTCACAATAAGCTGCTCTATAGTATGCACAATCGATCGTAAGATGAACACGCGCATAATGGCGCCTATGGCAAAAACAATAGCGAGCGCCATGATGATTTCAACATGAGGGATGCTATCAAATGGAGTACCTTCAATGAGTGCTTGGAATGGCTCAAGCCAGCTTTTGACCATACGAAATGAGACGCTTACTAGTGCAAAGGTGAGTGCAATAGGTAGCAGGGTAAAAAAGCCATTAATAAATATGCACGAAACGAAATGAATGAGACGTGTACAAATCGATGATATCATAGTAGATCCAAGATTTATTACAAAAGTTGAGGCTTTAAGGTTCGAGCAAGTGACTCAGCAACATGGGTTGCGGATTCTTTATCGATATCTTCTGTCATAATACGCAGGACATTTTGTGTTCCTGAATAGCGTACAACAAGGCGTCCATTTTTCAAAAGGGCCTCGTGTTGCGCAATAACCTGTGCGATAGGGGTGCTTTGCAATGATGGTTTGGTATGTGTAGGGACATTGATAATTACTTGCGGCAGGCGATTGAAGCTATCAATATGCCATGATCCATGGTGTAAGAGTGTTTCGACTATTCTTATGGCAGTAAATATACCATCTGCCGCAGATAGATAATCACGCATGATAATGTGTCCTGACGGCTCGCCACCAAGCAGAAGATTATTCTCTTCAAGTGTGCGTAGTACATGTGTATCGCCAACAGGTACGCGCAGCAGTGACTTATCAATTTTTTCAAGATGCTGTCTAAATCCCTCATTACTCATAATGGTTCCCACTACGGTATCTTGTGCTGCGTAAAGTGGGTGAGCGAGTAGCAGTGCTAGAATATCATCACCATCTAATAATGATCCATGTGCATCTGCTGCTATTACACGATCGCCATCGCCATCGAAAGCAAATCCTATATCTGCTTTTAGGGCTAAGACAGCTTTTTGAATTATTTCTGGATAGAGTGATCCGCAGTGTTGATTAATATTCTTGCCATCAGGACTGCTATTAATCGTAATAACGCGTGCGCCTAGCTGTTCAAATATTGTAGGCGCAAGGGAGGAAGTAGCGCCATGGGCACAATCAAGCACTATGGTAATGCCCTGACACATAGTGTGTGTACTATATGACCTGAGAGCTTGCAAATACGACCTATGAGCGTCGACAAATGGAATATCGATACCACATGCATCATAATGTATAGTGTCATTACAGGGAGTGGTTGAAAAAAACTCTGTGATAAGTAACTCATCGTGCGTACTGATTTTTTTACCACCAGAAGCTATAATTTTGATGCCATTGTCTTGATAAGGATTGTGAGATGCTGAAATCATAAGGCCACAATCAAACTCAAGATTTTGTTGCATAATTTTACATAATGCTGGTGTTGGCAAAATATGTGCATCATGAATGTGCAGGGAGTGAGCAAGCAAGCCAACCTTGAGTGCTGCTTTGATGAGTGAGCATGAAAGGCGTGTGTCGTGTGCAATTAAGATGCGAGGGTTGCTTTTACCGCTTGTCGCGAGCGTCCACTGCGCTATTGCGTTTCCAAGGCGAGGTAATTGCTTGAGGGTCAAAGGATCTTTTCCGACAGTTGTTCTGATTCCATCGGTTCCAAAGAGGCTATGCTGCATGACGATTCCTTTGACACGTTAGTTGCAATGAGCGCTTGCTCGGTAACATCCTGTGAGACGGTTTCTATAGTAATGGTGTGTGGATTACATTCTATCAACTTGATTTGCTCAGGCAAAAATATTGCTGAAGTATCGATGGCTATTATGTTGCTGCCGCTGGTAAGTGTGCGCGCATCAATATGCAATGCTATATGTTCTGTATGTATCTGCTCGAGTGCGCGTCGTGTACCGGCGAGCAAAACATACAGATGTTCAGGAGCATGTATGTGCACGTCGGCAGATTCCGAATGGAAGCTGATGGGAATAGAAAACCATGCTTGTGTGTGGAGTGGTTGGCTGTACCAATACCAATAACAAGAACCCAGTATCACAGCCGTTACCAGGAGAGTATGATTTTTAGAGAGAATGTTCGCGATGCGCGCCATATGTACTGCCTCCCACGTGATAAGGTTTGCTGCTTTCTTTCCTTAATAGACTCAGCAGTTGATGTGCGGGTACATTATGCTGAATCTTGCCTTTGGCAAAAAACGTAAACGAGCTTTGATGTGAGCCTATACAAAACACGATAGTATCAGTGGTGCTAGTAAGAGCAAGCGCATGGCTGTACCATTCGGCATGAGAAGTTGATGTGGCTCCAGGTTGCGCATACGTGTTCCACTGAGCTTGCGTGGTGTGCAATTTTCCTGTTGAGGCATCGAGCCATATCATCCCCAGGTGATTATGATTGGTAAGTATATCAGCAAGCTCCTGGGTGAGATATGCATTAATAGCGCTTGGAGAAACTAAAAACGGTGTAGCTTGTGCTTGTTTATCAACAATACATATTGTCGATGCATTGTTGCTTCCTCGATGTAGACTCAAACGAACGATAATTTCAGGCCATGTATTGCATTGCGCCGATTGTAAGGCGCTACGTGTAAGTATCACAAAGTTTTTTTGCAAAATATGCTCGTGAAAAACAATGAAAAGCATGACGATAACGGGGCCATATTCTATAAGAAAGTGAGCTATGCAAGAAAGCTGAAGTTGATGAGCGCCTATCACAAGCGCGCAATATGCTATTGCATAATGAGCTAATGGAGAAAGTCTATGCTTATAAAGCCAACGCAGTACGAAGTAGAAAAGTGTGGCGAAAAATAGGATTTCAACCCCGTCTCGCCAGGATAACATGAACCACATGCTACGTTCCTTTTTGGGGCTTACTCTACAGAAATACAAAACATTTGTATACTGATCCGGATGCTAGTTACAACGCATAGATTGTTAGGATATTTCCATGGCTTCATCCCATAAGAAAGTTGTGTTAACGGGGGATAGACCGACTGGTCCATTGCATTTGGGGCATTATGTTGGTTCATTGAGCCAACGATTAGTACTCCAAGAGCAGCATGATCAGTATGTAATGATTGCTGATGTGCAAGCGCTTACTGATAATATTGAGCGTGCGCATCAAGTGAAAGAATGGGTGGGCCAAGTAGCTCTCGATTATTTAGCAATTGGACTTGATCCTAACAAAACTACTTTCTTTATTCAGTCACTTATTCCTCAGATTGCTGAGCTGACGGTGTACTATCTTGATCTTGTTACCGTAAATCGCCTTAAGCGTAACCCTACCGTCAAGACAGAAATTCAGCTGAGGGGGTTTGGCGATTCAGTACCAGCAGGTTTCTTTGTGTATCCTGTAAGCCAAGCTGCGGATATTACCGTTGTAAAAGGCGAAATTATTCCTGTTGGTGAAGATCAGCTGCCTATGATTGAGCAAACAAATGAGATTGTGCGCTCCTTCAATCGCATTTTTAACACCAATGTGTTTCCTGAAGCCCGTGCGCAAGTTTCATCTGTGGCGCGGTTGCCGGGTACTGATGGTAAGGCTAAGATGGGCAAGTCGCAAGGGAATGCGATATTTCTTTCCGATCCTGAAGATGTAGTGGTTAAAAAGGTTATGAGTATGTATACCGATCCCAACCACGTGCATGTCAATGATCCAGGTAAGGTTGAGGGAAATACGGTATTTACCTATCTTGATGTATTTGATGCGGATAAGCAGATGGTGGCTGAAATGAAAGCTCACTATCAGCGTGGAGGTCTGGGAGACGTAAAAGTTAAGCGAAGATTAATCGATGTTTTGCAGGCATTCCTTACTCCTATAAGGGAGCGTCGCGCTCTATTAGCACAAGATATGAGCGCAGTCATGAATGTTATGCTTGGAGGCACACAAAAAACTCTTGTCGTAGCTGAACGTACTATGCAAGAGGTAAGAGAAGCGATGCACATGCGTTATTGATGATACGTGTGTATCACGTTACATATGCAAAGGAGAGAGAATGAAGTGCTGTGCTGGAAAAATGAAGTTGGGTACGTCTCGGTTAGCCATAATAAGTACTATTACAGTCATTGCAGCGCTTGTTGCCACAGTTATTTTTAATTTTTACTACTCATCCCGTGCGACTGTTGGAGATATGATTGTGCGAGATGTGCAAATCATAGCTCGAGCACTTGAGCGTATTCATAAAGACTGCACTATTGTCAGCATTGACTATAAAAGCAACATAATCGACTTTCTTAATGTGGCAACGTTTAGTGGATCTGAAGTTGGCCCATTAAATTTGCTTAATCCTGATCGTTGGAGAGGACCCTATCTGCAAGATAACCCCACTATTGCGGGCAAAGAGTATTTGTTGGTCAATACAAAAAGCGGATACTACGTAGTGCCTGGTGTGGGCGTTAGGCTACCCAACGGCAATATAATGGGCAGTGATATTGTTATTGATGCAACAACTGATGTGAATACATTCATGCGCACAAGCGACGCTCTCACCTTTAGAAATCAACCTCTCATTGCGCGCGTAGACATTTTGCTGCAGCTTAGAGCCAGCCAAGTGCTTCCAGACTTAAGCGATTTTTAAGCTAAAGTGCTTTAACAAACGAGCTGAGTATTTTCTTTGTTGTGGTTTTGAATTTCACTGTAAGAAATAGGGATCCATCGCTTTTTGTCTCGATGCTTTGTATAATTCCCATTCCAAATGTTTCATGAGCAACAGGCTGATTAACTTTGAAGATCCGCCTTACGGTTGAGGATGTAGTGGCAGCTTGAATTGCTTGAGTAGAGCTAGCAGCTTTTTCTTGCGTACGTGCCTCTATGCGAGAATGCTGGATACGTATCTGGGGTTTCGTTGCTTCATGGTGGCCGCTAAGCCATGCTTCGAAATATGCGCTGTGACTTACTCCTGACCATGAACTCGCATCTTCGTGGCAAATGAGCGATGTAGGCATTTCTCGCATGAATCGCGATTGTGCTTGCTCAATCATTGATCCGTAAATATAGCGGTAGCGCGCGTGGGTTATCAGCAAGTATTCACGTGCTCGTGTTATGCCTACGTAAAGAAGCCTGCGTTCTTCTTCCAAAGATTCAGGATCATAAGTAGATCGGGTGCTTGGAAATAATGATTCTTCAAGGCCGGGTATGATTACCAGGTCAAACTCAAGACCTTTAGCTGCATGAAGTGTCATGAGCGATATGCGTTTGGTATCCTCATTTCCATGCGCTTTATCCTGAATTAATGATATTTCATGCAAGAAGGCTTCAACGCTCGAGAATCCTTGTGCATTAAAATGCCGCGCAGCGTCGATGAGTTCTTGAATGTTTGCCAGGCGCGTTTCGGCCTCCTGGGGTTCTTCAGAATCGCGAATGTACTCAAGATAGCGCGACCGTTGAATGATTGTTTCAAGGGCCTTGGTAGGTTCTGTTGCTGCGTCAAGTTCCGCAATAATAGAGAGAAATTGATTTGCTGCCTGGAGCTTTGTGCCGTGAAGGTTTAACTGAGGCAGTAATTCTTTAAATGTGCAAAAAGGATTCGTATCCCACGTAGCACGTGCATCTTCTTCAAATTTTTGCCCTAGGCCACGCAATGGAGTATTGATAACTCTAAAAAACGAAGGGCGATCAAAAGGATTAACAAGCAGGCGCATGTAAGCGAGCAGATCTTTTATTTCTCGACGCTCATAAAATGCCACGCCGCCTATAATACGGTAAGGGACGTTACGCTTGATAAGTGCCTCTTCTAGTGCACGTGATTGTGCGTGAGTGCGATAGAGGATAGCAATGGCGTTGCGGTCAATACGTCGTGCGGCTTCTTGGCAACATGATGCGATTATCTCAGCTTCTTGATATTCAGAGAGGCAAGCCACTATTTTGGTACGGTTTGCTGCCTGCCTTTCAGACCATAATGTTTTCGGTGTGCGATGTGCATTATTGGCTATAATGCTGTTTGCCAGCTCAAGGATGGGTGTGACTGAGCGGTAATTTTGTTCAGCTTTGATGATCGTAGTCTCCGGAAAATCCTGAGAAAAATTGAGAATGTTGGCAACAGTGGCACCGCGCCATGAGTAAATAGACTGGTCTTCATCCCCTACGGCACATACAGAATCAGCCACGAGCGCGCCATCATTCTTGGTCATTTGACACAGCAGTTCACGTTGAATGATGTTAGTGTCTTGGTATTCATCAATGAGTACGTGATGTACTTCGCTCTGGAATGCTTGTTTGAATGTGCTATTGGTTCTAAATAGATTTAAAACTTCAAGCATGAGATCATCAAAGTCAAAGCACTTGCTTGCACGCTTTTCCGCCTCATAGGCCTTATAAATATCGTAGACGATCAAGTGAGTAAATAGCGCAACTGGTTGTACCGTGGGATTGTGTAATTGGTTCTTGGCGTGCGAGATCTGATAAAGCACTTGTCGAGGGGTGAGCTGCTTAAATACATTGATCCGTACCATAATTGCTTTGATTATGCTCAGTTGATCTTCCTCATCGAGTACTGAGAACGTATCAAGGTTGGCAAGGGCAGCGTATCGTTTGAGCAGTTTAATGCAGTAGGCATGGAATGTGCCCACAAAGGGAAGTTGTTGCTGTTTGCTTAAAAAGTGAGCTATGCGTTCTCTCATTTCGCGTGCAGCTTTGTTTGTAAATGTGAGTGCTATAATAGCGCGTGCAGGAACGTGTTCTTGTATGATGAGGTGTGCTATGCGAGCGGTTATTATACGTGTCTTTCCAGAGCCTGCGCCTGCAATCACCAATAAAGAGCCATGCTTATGCTCTACGGCTTGCTTTTGCGAGTCGTTGAGCTCGGTATTGATAAAGGTGAGTAAATCCTTCATGGGCCTCTGTATGATGTATGGCGAGCAGAAATAAAACGTATGATCATTACCAGGATACCTGGATGCAATTATTTCTTCAATTAAGCAATAAGCAGGTCTTAAACGCTCTAAATAGTAAACGCCCTTTCCTTTGACTTAGCGGTACTGAGGTGGTAGTTCTTACTTGTACAGAAAGAAAAGGGAGAAGGCATTCGCAAAAAGGATGTTGCACATGATGCAGATCTGCTTGAAGAGCTTACGGGGCTTATTGCTTGTTCTATTGGCCGCTCAGGCGGGCCTTTTGGGGATGCCCCAGATATGTGTTGATTCACATGAGGATGTAGTGCAAATACTGGTGAAGCCTGAAGTGAGAGAGCTTTTAGAGGTGCTGCTTGAAGTAGGGGACGAATCACTTCTTCTTGATGAGCAGCAACGGGCTGCGCTTCTTTCAAGCTGCATGCAATGCAATCAGGGCGCTATTCACGAAGTGCTTGTGTGCTTATCATTTATCAAACAG
>JAGVMI010000121.1 GCA_020053845.1 Candidatus Babeliales bacterium | reverse complement strand
GCTCTTTATACCCTACATGAAACATAACCATCGATGTTGCATCAAGCGTGGTACGCTTAGTACAAATAGGCTGCATCGATGAAAGAATAGCAAGCAAAGGTTTTTGCTCGACAACAAATCTATTTTTCATTTTCATTCCTGCTTGCATGCCACAATTGTGATTTTAGCCGTGGAAAAGTATAGAAAGCATACAACACATGCATAAAAATGCACGTAATTATAGTGATTATGCGCGTGGATGTTTCTTATCGTACACTGCCCGAAGATAGCTGGTTTCTATATGCGTGTACACTTGTACCGTAGTGATTTTTTCATGTCCCAGTAGCATCTGCAGCGAACGTAAGTTAGCACCTTTTTTCAAAAGGTGCGTAGCCAGAGAATGCCGTAATTGATGTGGCGATATGGTACGTGCGTTACCCGTTTGCTTCCATAGATCCTGCAATACAGCCCACACTGATTGGCGTGATATAGGCTTGCACAAAGCTCCGCGCTTGATAGGAAAAAGATACGGACACATACTCTTGCCCACTATTTCAGGCCGCACTTGTTCTATATAAGTATAGAGAAGCACAAACACTGAATCAGGCACAGGAACCATGCGCTGTTTGTCGCCCTTGCCCTGAATCACGATGAATCCGCTTTCTCTTTGTAAATCAGAAAGCGTAATGTGTACTAGTTCGCTCACACGCATACCCGTTACATACATGAGATACAGCATTGCTTTATTGCGCACCCCGTAAACAGATGTATCTTTATCTGCACACGCGATTAGTTCTTCGATTTCTTCTATGGACAAATATTTGGGTAAGCTCTTTGCTGTTTTGGGCAAACGCAACTGTAATCCGATATTATCGACACCAAACTGGCGATGTAAGTAAGCGCAGAGCAATTTGATTGCTGATATTTTGCGCGAAACAGAGCGCGCGGTAAGTCCGCTTTCGTAAAGTGATATCAAAAATTGCTGCACAAGTGCTGGGGTAACCCCAAGCATAGCGCAGTTGTGCAGTGTAAGAAATGATGCAAATTGATCGATATCTTTTTGATAAGCCATGCGTGTATTTGCAGAAACGCGCTTTTCCGTCATGAGATAAGCAACAAATTTTGTTACAAGATCCTGATTGCTCATAGAAATCATGAGAACCTCTGCCCTTTAAAGGGATTTTCTGCCTGTGCGCTTTGCTCTGTTTAAGTGTACCAAATCGTTCGCTTAAGCCCAAATTTGGCTGTTTTCCCGGGCTTAAAGACGAATAGAAACCTTATAGCTCGGGGCTTTTCACAAAGAAAAGTGCGTATCTTACACTAGAATAAAGCTTAAAAACCTTACAAGGGGGTCTTTTTATGTACAAGAAATATGCGTTAGCATTAATTACCTTCGCAATGGTAGCACAACAAGCAACCGCAAATACCGCTTACAACACAGCGATATCTGTAGCAAAGAAATGTGCATATGTAGGCGCTGGTGCAGCAGTTGTAGCTGGACTTGGGCATATTGGTATGAACACGACGCTCAATCCATTTGCTGCACTCAACGATGGATATTCACAACCCATTATTACCAGCAAAGAGGGCTACCTAAACAATGCCCTTTATATAGCTACATCTCCCGTTTATGGCCTAGCTCAGCTCAGTAAGCCTGCTGCAACAATTTTGAAATCAATTTTACCGGACAATAAACTTACCAACTGGCATGATGGACTTACTGAAGAAGCACAAGATAATGTAGCAAAGAAAACAGCATATACTTGTGTTGCAACGCTCGGCCTAGGTGTTCTATGTATTGCCGCTAAGTATTGGCGTAATTAAGAGAAGCAACTATGACTAAGAAACTATATTTCAAGACATTGGTTGCTCTAGTATGCACACTTGTTTTTGTGCAATCTCCAGCACATGCAGTTAATGTGCAGCTACCTTCATGCTCATCGCCCGCGGGCATAGCATTAGGAGCTGCAGCAACTGCTGGCTTTGGATGGCTTGGTATGAATTATACCTATCATCCCGCATTTTTTGAGAAAAGAAATCCAGAGGTTGCAAAAAATGCTTCCTGGATAGTTACGCCTTCCAAGAATGCATACATAAGCAAGCCAGGAGTACTCAACAAAGCTCTGTATGTCGCTACATCCCCATTGAGAGGCGCTTTGTTTGCTGCTGAATGGATTGCTCGTGGCGTAGCTCTGTGTTCAACTGCTGTGCTAATCGCTTTGCTTATGGGCCTTGGTGATACACCGCCACGTGCTACTAATGAATAACTAGTTAGATCAAATCAGACATAAAAAAACCCGGATATTACTCCGGGTTTTTTCTTAATATGCTTTGGCAATCAATACATCATGCACGCTTGGTTTATCACAAGCAAAGCACTGTGAAAACTCTTTAGTGTCGATAATGCAGCGAGTTGTTGCCTTGAATTCTTTTATCTTCTCTTCGCACGCTGGACTATTGCACCAGCCCGTTTGATAAAAGCCTGGTTGTTCATCCAGTTTTGGTCCGAAATCTGCAAGCTTAGCAGCTTTATACCACTTACTATCACGACGCTCAGTAGCGCGCGCAAGCAGAGTATCTTGCACACGATTAAGAAGATGAGTCACTGCATCTTCAATGCGATCAATGCCCAGTGATTCTTTGCCTAATCCCAAACGATCTACAGCAACAACACAATTGTTAGCTACATCACGTGGGCCGATTTCTAGACGCACCGGCACGCCTCTCATTTCCCAGTGATAGAATTTAGCGCCAGGGGTCAGATTCTCTTGGTCATCAACGTGTACACGAATGCCATGCTTTTTAAGGCGATCAGCGATTTTGGCTACGGCGTCAATCACCGCGCTGTTATCCTGCCCTTTTCTCACAATAGGCACAATAACCACTTGTATAGGCGCTACGCGTGGAGGCAATACCAAGCCTTTATTATCCCCGTGCACCATAACTACAGCACCCACAAGACGCGTTGTAGCACCCCAGCTTGTGAGCCAAGGATAGGCAACGTTGCCGTTTTGATCCTGGTATTTCATTTCAAATGAATGGGCAAAACTTTGAGAAAGCAGATGAGAAGTGCCCATTTGCAAGGCTTTACCATCTTGCATGAGTCCTTCAAATGTATACGTACGCTCAGCACCCGGGAATTTCTCAGATTCAGCCTTAATCCCCGCTACCACGGGGATAGCCAAATAATTACGCGCTAGATCAACATACTCATTGAGCATGGTAAGTACTTCTTCGAGAGCTTCTTCTTTAGTTGCATGAGCAGTATGGCCTTCTTGCCATAGAAACTCAGTAGTTCTTACAAATGGACGCGGGCGCATTTCCCAACGAACCACATTCGCCCATTGATTGATCTTGAGAGGCAAATCACGCCATGAGCGAATCCAGCGAGCAAACATAGAGTGGATAATAACTTCTGATGTTGGCCGTACAATGAGCGCTTCTTCTAGCTCTTTGCCGCCTGCGTGGGTCACTACTGCTACTTCAGGCGCAAAGCCTTCAACATGCTCAGCTTCTCGCTTGAGATAGGATTCAGGAATCAACAGTGGAAATGCGGCATTTTGATGTCCCGTTGCTTTAATGCGCTCATCAAGTCTGTCGCGAATAAGTTCCCAGATTGCATACCCATAGGGCATAATTACGATGCTGCCTCTTACGGGTGACTGATCAGCCAACTGTGCAGCGTAAACGATCTCCTGATACCAGGCAGCAAAGTCTTGGGAAATATCTGGCAGCTTGTGGTCCATGCAACATCCTGTGCTAAAACGCTATAGGCGTGTTTTAAATACGTATTTATGAAAATAATACTAAAATAACGACAAAAAACCAGTAAGAACGATGTTTCATGCGCGACTAGATTTTCCATTTGAAAATAAATGAATGCCTATTGTTTACAAAAATGATGCTCATAGTACGCTTAAAGCATGAATGGGCCGCGGAATGGTCTGTTTAAATAAGAGCAATGGGGGAAGTTTATGATGACATTCAAAAATCGCTTAACTC
>JAGVMI010000091.1 GCA_020053845.1 Candidatus Babeliales bacterium | reverse complement strand
GTATTGAAGCATTGCTTACCGCAGCGTTTGCCGCAATATTTTTGACGGTAGCGCACGGCGCTCGCTTTAGAGGTTTTGGCGCAAGCGGTTTTGTAATTGGCCTTTCATATACCGCAGTGCTTTTCATTGGTGGGCTTTTCAACCCAGCAGTTATTATAGGATCACTTCTTTGTGGGCTTGTGAGTGGCGGTGGTATTATTGCTACTGTGCCAAGCTTGCTCGTATATTTAGTAGCACCATTCATAGGTGCTTTTGTAGCAGCGTACGCTCAGCCATACCTGCACGATGAATGGCAAGTACAGTAAATAGTTTCTGTATACTTGCACTCTAAGATATTGGGGCGTTTCTACGAGACGCCCTTTCTTATTGTGAGCATATAAAGCGTATCGGAGAGCCCCAGTAGCGGTTTTATCCTCAAGAAGGTATACTCGTTTGGGTACTTATAATCAGCCTTTTTGCAAAGTCTTGTCATGAAATTATCGATAGCATGGATTTTCCAACACCTTGATGCCGATTGGCGATCAGTAGATATTAAAGGTCTGATTGATCGCTTTAATAAAACCACTGCCGAAATAGAGTCGCTTACTCAAGTAAAGTTTGAGCTTGATGCTCTTGCTGCAGGGCGTGTAGTACAACTTACGGAGCATGCTACTAAGCTTGATGTTCCAGAATGGCATCTGGCCGTAACATTGCCCGCTCGAACCGGAATTCAAGAAGGTGACTGGCTGCTGCTTAAAAAAACTGCGCAGCAGGTATCATGGCTGATAAGTACCGATTGTGGTGCAGCAAAAGAGTGGATTATGCCGCCTGTGGTAATAAAGCCTGGTGAAGAGCAGGGCGCATGGAAAAAGCGTTGCATTACACATGATTACATTATTGATGTTGATAATAAATCAATAACCAATCGTCCCGATCTATGGGGCCATCGTGGGTTTGCACGCGAATTTAGCGCATTGCTTAAAGTGACGATGATACCACTCGATGATTTTCTCATCACCAAACGTGTTATACACAAAGAGCATGAGATAGCAGCACATGGCAGCACGCGGGGATTACGTATTCATGATACACGCGATTGTTCTCGCCTTGTAGCGCTCGAGATACCCACTATTACCCCTACGCCATCTGATGTGGGAATAGCGTTCAATCTTGTACGTCTTGATCACAAGCCTATTGATGCGATTGTTGATGCTACTAACGTAGCAATGCTTGATCTTGGGCATCCTATGCACGCGTTTGACGCACATGCAATCAAAGGTTCTTACATTGAAGTGCGCCGCGCAAAAAATAAAGAACAGCTTGTGTTGCTTGATGGTACTACAGCTGAGCTTACTCCTGATGATCTTGTGGTAGCCGATGCACAGCATGCGGTATCACTTGCGGGTGTTATGGGAGGCAAAGTAAGCGCTGTTACGCGCGAAACAAAATCGTTGCTTCTTGAAGCTGCATGTTTCGATCCTGGCGTTATTCGAAAAACAGCAGCGCGCTATAAAAAGCGCACCGAAGCATCATCACGTTTTGAAAAAACACTTGATGCACAACAAGCGTCTCGCGCAATAGAACGCTTTTTGCGCATTATCACCGATCTTGGCATAGCGTACACAGCAGGTGATGAAATACTCAGTGTGGGCGAGCCTGCGCGCGAAAAGAAGGTGCTTGTAACGCATAGCTTTATTGAAGAAAAAATTGGCATTGCGCTTGATCCTGCATTTCTAACAGCTACCCTTAAGGCGCTTGGCTTTGGCGTACATGAGCAGCATGTAGCGCATACATCAGGATATGAGATTACCATACCTTCACAGCGTGCAACTAAAGATATTGCAATTCCTGAAGATATAGTCGAAGAGATTGCGCGCTTTTATGGCTACACTGCTATCAAGCAGGAGTTGCCACGACTTGCACTCAAACCTTCATCACTGCATGCAGTCAGACGTGAGCGGCTTATCAAACAAGTGCTCGCATCGGGACTTTTAATGCGCGAGATTCAGCAGTACGCATTTTTTGATGAAGCGTTTTTGCGTGAGCTTGGCTGGGATCCGGGTGCTACACTTGAAGTGCGCAGTCCTGTGTCTGAAAACTGGCGGCGTTTGATGACGACGTTGGTTCCGCATCTTTTTGCAGCAGTGCAAGCAAACCATGATCAGCATGAATCACTAAGATTTTTCGAATGGGCGCGCATCTGGCATCAGCGTGATGCAGAAGTTATCGAACAGAAATCATTAGTGGGCATCTTTTTTGAAAAGAAAAAGCCACTTGATTTTTATCAGGGTAAAGTGCTTTTGCAACAGTTTTTTCATGCGCTTGGCCTTGAAGTAACATGGCATACTTGTGAAGGTGTAGTGCATCCGTGGTATGTGCCTTATCAAACAGCTGCGCTTTCTTGCCAGGGCCAGATTATTGGCAAGGCGGGCATGATTGCCCCAGCGGCGGTGAGCCGTGTGATTGAACAAGGTGCGGCATTTGTATTTGAGCTCGATGGCGATTGGCTTTTAGCATCATCGCCTATGATTAAGCCGTTTGTTCCCCTTGCTAAGTATCCCGACATTGAACGGGATGTAAGTATGCTTGTGCCACTTGCGCTTACTGCGCACGAACTTGCGCACCTTATTGAACAAACTGATGCGCGCATTATACGCGTAACGCTTGTCGACTTTTTTCAAAAGAAAGAATGGAAAACAGAGCGCTCACTTACTTTCAGATTTATTATTCGTGATGCATATAGCACACTTACCAAAGAGCAAGCTGATGAGATCTGGCAAGTAGTCGTACAGCGCTTGAGAAATAGAGGAGCAACAATTCGATGAAGCTTAAGTTATGGGCATATGGCATTATTGCAGCGGTAGTGATGGGTATTGATCAGCTGACCAAATATTATGCAATACACCATGTTGCAAATCGTTGGAATATTGCACCATTTTTCTCGATTGATGTAGTGCTTAATCGTGGCATGTCGTGGAGCTTATTTCACGCATCAGGCTCCTCATCATTCTTCTTAGTGTCTGCAGCGACTGCAGTGATAACACTGGGTGTAGCATGGTATGGATGGATACAATACCGCCAAGGTGAATCAATTATTGGCGAAACACTTGTGGTGGCAGGTTCTATATCTAACATCCTTGATCGTGCAATGCATGGCGGCGTGGTAGATTTTATTTTGCTTTCATATGGCGACTGGGCGTGGCCGACATTTAACATTGCCGATATGTGCATTGTATTTGGCCTTGTATGCCTCATGCTCAAAGAAGTTATGCAATGGGATAGAGCATCATGATGTCGCTCTACCGACAGATTGCAACGCTTGGGCCTATCGGATATTTATACGCTCCGGGAACCGTGGCCTCGTGCCTCACGCTTGTTTTTATACACACCTTTCGTTTACACACAAAAGATCCGCTTGTGTATGCAGCGGCCACGTT
>JAGVMI010000022.1 GCA_020053845.1 Candidatus Babeliales bacterium | reverse complement strand
CTTGATTTCGATTACCGATGGACAGATATTTCTTGATACCAAGCTCTTTAATCAGGGTATTAGGCCTGCAGTAAACGCGGAGCTTTCTGTATCTCGTGTGGGCGGATCGGCGCAGACTAAAGCTATCAAGCGCATGACGCGTGCATTACGCTTAGAGCTTGCGCAATACAAAGATCTGCTTGATTTTGCTCAGTTTGGTACCGAGCTTGATGAAGTATCGCGCAGACGTTTAACGCGCGGTGCGCGCGTGGTGGAATTGCTCAAGCAGCCGCGTTACGTTACGTACAATTTTGTAGATCAAACGCTTATGCTTTTCCTGCTTCAAAACAATTATCTTGATGAAATGCCCATCAAGCAGGTGAATGTATACGCTTCCCAGTTTGTAAGCTATGTAAAATCGGTGTACACCTCTTTGTATGACGCAATCATGCAAGAGCAGGATGTTACACAAGCGCTTCACGATCAGCTTATCGTGGTAGCCAATGAGTTCGCTAAATTGTTTGTCATGCCCGAAGCGCGCGATATAATTGAGTAAGCTTTAATTGAGCTTTTTTGAGCATATCGTATACTGTAGGTGCATAATTTGAGTGCCCGTAGCTCAGTTGGATAGAGCGACGGACTTCTAATCCGTAGGTCGCAGGTTCAAATCCTGCCGGGCACACCAAAATCCCCTCAAAACTGAATTTAGACTAGAGCCCCCTTTTAAGGGGGTTTTTTTTGGGCCCTAACAGAAAATGCACTACAAACAGGGTTAAATTCGCCCCAAGGCGTGCGTTTGCAAAATTGGTTAAAATACCCCCTAAATTTGCCTTCAGTGCAACGTTTTACCCTTCCTGCCCCTTGATTTTAATTATTCTATCTGTAAATTGAATAATAGATGGAATGTTAACCTATTCATAAGTGGAGGTATCTTATGAAGACTTTTAATCAATCAGTAGTTACGTTGGCATTGCTTGTTTTTGCTGCGCCCGTTTTTGCAGCTGAGCAAGAGGGTGTGCAATCTCGCGTTTTGCAACGCACACTTGATGCAATGAGAAAGCCTGCTGTGGTAGTACCTGCAGTACAGCCCGTACACGTTGCGCCTGTAGTTATACCGGCACAGCCTGTAATTGAGCAAGTGTCACGTAATCCCGAAGGTGTGGCAGCGCGTACACTTGCTGCAATCAGAAATGAAGTTCCTGCCGTAGTTCAATCAAAGTGTGAGCTTGATACAAATAAGTTTTTTGTACCAGCTAATACGCATAAAGCTTTCGTTGATAGCATGCCTAACATTTTAAAGACATGTGAAGCTTTAAAAAAGATGGATGTACCAGCTGAGCTCCAAGAGAGTACGGCGGACATTCTAAGGGCGTGCGTTGCTCTAGAAAAGGCGACTGAGATTGTGCCTGTGTCAGTAGATGCGAATATTGCCCTGGCTACAGAGGGTAAGGAAGTAGTACAAGAAGCAACCAAAGAAGCTGCGCAAACAACCAAATCATGGCTGTGGTCAAAAACAGGGCAATTTGTATGCGCGATGAAGAATGCTGTAGAGCCATTCTGGATGAAGTGCCAAAAGCTTCAGTATGAAGCGACAAAAGCCTTGGATAATAAGTATGTATTGGCTGGTGTGTCGGCAGTAGCTACATTAGCAACTGCAGCAGCATGCTACAAAGGCTTCAAGATGTATCAAGCATACCAAGCGAAAAAAGTAGAGCAGAAGAAATAACACAATGTACTTCTACTTAGTGTAATAAGGGAGCCCTTCGGGGCTCCTTTTTTTATGCGATGCATGGCCGCGTGGAGCCTGCGCCAAGCTGCCGGTGTTTTCTTTCTGGCAATTATTGCTTTTTATATGTGGGGTCAATTGACCGTTTATTTTTTGCTGGTAAGATAAAGCACTAGTGAAATTACGCATCATTGCGTATCATCTTGTTTTTTCTCTAATGGGAGTCTTTCATGAAAACTTTTCGTTTGGCAATAGCGGTAGCTACGTTTGCGGTTTCAGGTGTTGTGTTTGCTGCTGGTGAAAATCCAGATGTGCAACCTGGATTTTTTACTCGCATGACAGTGTCCGTACTCACCTCAAAGCCAGTTCTTGCATTCGCTGCGCTTTCAACAGCTAAAAAAGCAGGCGTTGTTGTAGTTGCAGGTGCAGCAGTTGCTGCAGCTGCGTATGGTATTTACTCATACGTAAAGCCAGTAGACGCTGAAGCTGAAGAAGAAGCTGCTGAGTAATCGCAGTCTATTCTCTTGATTTTGAAATAAGAGGCGCTTGCAAAAGCGCCTTTTTTTGTTACACGCAATCTGCAAGATCGCTTAAGCATGAGAGCGCTATGAGTGGATCTGCTGCGCCAAAAATTCCCTGTGCCACAGCAAATTGTGTAGCGCCTGCTTGCGCAGCTTTTGCAATAGTGGTGCTATTGATTCCTCCATCGATAGCAATTGCGTAGTGTAACTTGCGTGTGCGGCGCATTTGTTCAACGTGTGCAATACGTGAATACGTATCTTCTATAAATTGCTGTCCGGAGAACCCAGGATTTACCGACATTACGAGCACTTGTTGCACATCGCTCAAAAATGGCTCGAGATGTTCAAGAGGCGTTTGCGGGCTGATGGCAATGCTCACGGTCCAGTTACGCGCGCGGATAGTATTAATAAGAGCGGGAATATTCTCGCGTGTCTCGATGTGAAATGAAAAGATGCTTCCTGG
>JAGVMI010000079.1 GCA_020053845.1 Candidatus Babeliales bacterium | reverse complement strand
CGAGGCCCTTGAAAAGCTTGGCTTTTTTGATGAGCTTTTGGGCAAAGAATAGGCCTAAAATAGGCATAAAACCATTGAATTTTACCCTCAATTTTTGCTTAACTGGTAACGATAGGGCATGCTAGCCATAGTGTGGGCCCTGTACGTGCGTTTTTATCAGGCCTATGCGGCTTTTTTACAGTATCTAAGCTTAGGGGGATGTAATGAGCAAGCTGAATATGCAAAAAGACTGGATAGTATACGGCGATAAGCCAAACAATTTATTCTGTATCGCTATTGCAAGTAATGATGGCGGCAAGACGTGGAACTTGATCGAGTTTGTGAACCTTTTTGATATTAATGAGCAGCAGTTTGTAAAAACCACGCGTATGGGTTACATGACTATGATCGACGCTGCGCAAAAGATGGCAACTAGCTACGAATATGTGATTGCTGATCACTCATTCAGCAAGCATGATGTTGATACGCCATATTGGCACAAGCTTGTTCCGAAAGATAAATTTTGGGGCATGGCAACTATTGAAGAACCTATCGATAAAGCTGAATTTGAACGTGAGATGGCTAAGCTCGTGAAGCATGTATTCTTCAAGGGATAAGCCCAACAGCATAGTACAGCACTAGAAGTACCATAAGCGGCTGCGTAATGCGGCCGCTTTTTTGTTGTGTGCGTCTGTTGGCGTTTGCGACTTTTTAGCAGTACTCTGATACTCCTGCGAACATATACCAATAATTCATCATAGAAGGAGCGTAGCATGTACTGCACTACATCGCGTGTTTCAAAGATTTTTGCGTGGATTCTGTGTGGCATATTCTTTTTAAATAACGCACAGGATACGCGTTCGCTTATGGTGTCACATCAGCTGTATGGTACTTGTGAAGTAAGCGAGCCGCTGCTTATCGATATTATTGAGAGCCCTGCTTTTGAGCGATTGAAGCATATACATCAATATGGAGTGACTTATTATATTGGTGCTTGTGACTATAATTTTACACGGCACGAACACTCTATCGGTTGCTTTATGATTGTGCGCAGATTTGGCGGATCAGTGCTGGAGCAGGCTGTTGCTCTTCTTCATGATGTTTCACATACGGTGTTTTCGCACGTAGGAGATCATATTTTTGCTGATACTCACAAAACGGGATACTATAGCGAAGCTAAAGATGCCTATCAAGATGATATGCACTGCTGGTATCTACAAGCATGTGGTATAGGCGATATTCTTGCCCACTATGGATACTCCGTTGAGGATGTAAATCACAAAACAGGTAAGTTTCTTCTCTTTGATCGTGATGCGCCGAAGCTTTGTGCAGACCGCATTGAATATAATTTGAGCGGTGGATGGTACGAACATCAGCTTACTAAAGAGCAAGTGCTTGAGATTCTGGATGCTCTTCACTTTGATGACGGGCATTGGTATTTCAATTTTACTGATGTATGTGCTGCGCGTAGGCTCGCAGATGTTTCAATTTTTCTTAATCAGAAAATTTTTGCATCAGATTGGAATTGTTTCACCTATGAAATGGCTGCGCGTGCTATTCAGCGTGCAGTAGAGTTAGGTGTGATCACCTTTGATGATGTGCACTTTTCAATTGATGACGTGGTGTGGAAACGTTTGTGTGCATGTAACGATTCGATAGTGCAGCAGTATATGTATCGTGTGATACAGTATAAACAGTCATTCGAATTGCTTCTGGATGATGGGCACTGCGATATGTTTTTGCAACACAAATTTCGCCACATAGATCCACTGGTGCAAGTAGCAGATAAAGCTTTTCAGCGCTTGAGCAGGATAGACGATGGTTTCGCTAAGATTGTTGCATATCATGCTTCGCAGATAAAGCGCGGTCATCGTATTCGTATAATCAGCTAAAAATTATAGTGTTGTGATACTAAAAAGGGCCCTAATTACAGGGCCCTTCCCATATCTTGTGTAAAGTATGCTAGTTGAGCATTGCGCGGTTCATTGGTTTCCAGCGCTTGAGAATTTCCTTGAAGAATAATTCACGTGCATCAACATCGGGATTTTCGCGGATTGCTGTCGTTGCTTTTTCAAGGCTGCCACGAATAACCGAATTATCACATTGGCGTACATCAATTTTATCCACCGATGGCATGAGATTACCTGCGCGTGCACGACGCTCTACATTGCGGTTAACTGCTTGTGCAAGTAATGTTTCGCATGTGTTGAAAAATTCTACTATTCCTTCATGCATTTCTTCGGCATGTAAAGAATGGTCAACGTTCTCTGCTCCTTGAAGCTCACGATCGAGCCCTGCATCAAATGCCTTTTCGATCATACGTTTCAGTTTCTGTGTATCGTGCTCTGCCAGCCAACGAAGTAAGCACAAAAGTTCAAACGAAAGTACGAACTGCATGCTCGGCCCATTGAAGTTATCGTTATGTTGTGTCATGAGTCATTCCTTCTCTTGCGCGATGTGAAACCTACACTCCCGACCAATATTCATGTTTGCAGGATTGCGGCTAATATTAAAATAGTTCGTCTGCTAAAGTGCGAAGTTTAGCGACGCGACGGTATACAGGGGGGTGGGTCGAAAAGAGATTCATGAGTCCATCTTGATGAATAGGATGTACGATAAACAAAGATTCAGTTGCAGCGTAACGGGGATCATCCTGCCGACGCGCGTAACGTGCTTGACCATCAAGTTTTTCAAGTGCGCGAGCTAAAGAAAGTGGATCTTTACAGCAGCGTGCGCCCGTTTCATCAGCCAAGTATTCGCGTGAACGCGATATAGCAAGCTGCACCAATGTTGCCGCGATAGGCATGAGCATTGCTACAAGCAACATAAAAATAGGGTTGCCCTTGCGACGATCATCTTGCTGCATCGATCCCCAAAAAGCAGCATATTGCAGCATATGAGCCAAATAACCTATGGCAGTTGCCATAGTAGCAGCAATTGTGGTGATCAATGTGTCGCGATTTTTAACGTGTCCCAATTCATGAGCTAACACGCCACGCAATTCTCGCTCATCGAGTAATTGCAGTATGCCGGTAGTAACGGCAACAGATGCGTGTTGAGGGTCTCTGCCGGTTGCAAAAGCATTTGCCATGGGAGAATCAACAAGCCATAGCTTTGGCATAGGCAGTTGCATTGACTGGGTCAGTGCTTCTACGTCGCGATAGATGGTGCTATAGCGTTCTCGATCAAGCGGTTTTGCGCCGTACATTTTCAGCACTATTTTATCGGAATAAAAATAGGTAATGCCATTCATAACAAGGGCAAGAATGAAGGCAATTTGTAGTCCTGCTGCACCGCCTATGAGGCTGCCTAAAAAGAGAAGCAGTCCACTCAAAGCGCCCAGCAGAAGGATGGTTTTAATTTGATTCCAGATCATCATAGCTCACCTGTGTGGTGGAATGGTCAGTTATCTTCGTACTCAATTTCCCAATTATCGATTTCGACAGTTTGCTTGTTCGATGACATGGGCTGTTCTTTGTACTCAATAAGAGGTTCACGTTGTCTGCCAAGCTGTTCTTCCTTGATACGCATAAGTCGCTTAGCACTACGCTGAATCGCTGGCTTTGATTCTTCAACTTCGCGATCGAGCTCATCCTTGGTTTCCTCAAACGCCTTATTGACCTCTTTTTGCAAGCGAGCAATTTGACGTTTAAGCTTGAGAATCATTTCCACACCTGCCAGGTTAATGCCCAGCTCGTGGGTGAGGTACACGATCTCTTCAAGGCGGTCTATATCATCTTCTTTAAAAAGCCGGGTGTTGCCTGATGAGCGATCGGGATTAATCAACCCCTGCTTTTCGTAAAGACGTATGGTCTGCTGATGGATGGAAAACATGTCAGCGACCGCTGAAATCGAGAAATAGCCTTTTTTTCTATTAACCTTCATAGATTTTCGCATTGCGTTATAAACATAACAATATGCTTAATTACTTACACTCTCTGCCTGAGAGTGTACCATACTTTTAAAAATTCTGCTTTTTCTTAAGGCTTGCAAGAGACTATTATGCCTCATAGGCAGGGGCTGACTGTGTTTGGTTCTCGGGGCAACTGAGTTTTTAGAAAGGGGTTTCTTGCGTCAGGGAGCGTTGGATAGCTAGGCTACCAGGATGAACGGTTAAACAGCTTGGGGAGTAGGTTTAACATGCCTTTGGCCCTCTCGCTCAAAGGAGTAAGCATGATGTATCGATCGAAAAAAGCACTATCGCTTATGCTTATCTGCTTAATAAACAATGCATGGGGCGTGTGCGGCCGAAAGACGTTCATAGGTATTAGATCGCAAGCAGTTAACGTAGTACGTGATCTGGTGGGATGGCAGGATATTATCCATCGCTGTGATAGCGAGGGAGATACGCTTCTTTCTATTACTGCAGAGTACAGCCGCTCATTTCGCAATGGGCATCTTGCGGAGCTTCTTTTTGGCTCGGAGAATTTTATAGTTTCAGGCAGTCGGGTGGCAGACCGTGGCAAAACAGATGTGCTTGCTGATTACTTTGGCTTGCCTCAAGACTTCGTAAGTTGTGTTTGCTTGAGACCGGTTATCACTAACTTTGTTATGGACTTTGGATGGTTCTGCAAACTTGATTGCTTGTGTGAAAATGTCTATTTCTGGGTTCATTTTCCTATTGTAAATACCAAGTGGGATCTCAACTTAAAAGAAGATGTTATTGATGCAGGTAGTCTACCCTATCCTGCGGGATACATGGGGCCACAGCTTATCAATCGCTCCTCAAATAACGTACTTGAAAATGTGCTTGCTCCTTCTTTGATAGAAGCACTCAGAGGCGATTATGTATTTGGCGACCTGCGCACGCCACTAGAGTTTGGCAAAGTGTTTGGGCGTCAGCGAAAAACACGCATTGCGGAAATTCAGTGTGCTCTAGGATGGGATTTTTTCTGCACGCCAGACAGCCATTGCGGCATTAGCTTACGCGTCGCTGCTGCTACGGGAAGTAAGCCAAATGGAGAGTACTTATTCGAGCCTATCGTTGGCAATATGGATCACTGGGAATTGGGCGGCGGATTCTCAGCACACACGGTGATGTGGAGTGATGATCAGGATAGATCAATTTCATGTTACCTAGAAGCGGTTGTAACGCATCTTTTTGCATCAAAGCAACTTAGGCCATACGACTTTAAGAACAATGGTCCTGGTAGCCGTTACATACTGCTTGAGTGCATGAATAGCCCAGCATCTAATCTGTTAGTTGGTGGTGCAGAGCCTAACTCACAGTATCAAAGTAATTTGCAAAGTGCGGTTAACGTTACCACGCTTGAAAGCAAAATATCCATCGGGGTGCAAGCGGATATAGCATTCATGCTTGCGTATGAAGAGGACGGATGGCTGTGGGATTTAGGCTACAATCTCTGGGTGCGCAGTAAAGAGAAACTGATTTGCAGACAGCGCTTGCGTGATAACGCATTTGCGTTCAAAGGTGATGCGCAAATCTATGGATTTCAACCAGGCATGATTGAGACTCCTCTGGCGCTTTCAGCAACGCAGAGTAAAGCAACTATTCGTGGTGGGCAAGAAGGGGGCAACTTTGCCGCTGGTGTAGAATTTGCTAACGATAATGCAGATAATGCGCAGCCAGCAGCCAATGGCTCAAGTGTTGCGCTTAATAATCTTACTACTGCAGATGCGACGGAACTTAATCTTACGTTGCAACAAGTGAACAGTTCAAACGCAGCAATTCTGATTCAAGATAGTGACATTGACCCGTGGTCTGGACTGCTTGATCGTGCTGTTTCTCACAAGCTATTTACGTACATTGGCTATGTATGGCAAGACGCTGAAGATGTGGAGCCATTCTTTGGTATAGGTTTATCTATTGAATGGGCAAAAACGAGTGGGCATAACAGTGCTGTAGCCCAGTGGAATGTGTTCGCCAAGGGTGGGTTTGCATTTTGATATTTTGTAGCAGATGGATGGAGGCAGAAGCACACAAGCGTGTCTGCTACTACCTCCACGTTATTAAACTTTTGGCAATCTTACGGGTAATATTCCCCGTGGCCGTGCCATCGAGCAGATAATGCGTTGTGCAACTACGTGTGCCTCTGGTGTATCTTCGTATGCAAGTATGAGAGGAAGCTCAGGATTGAAATACACTGCTCCATACGCATTGCCAAAAAGCATAAGCATGGTGTGCTTGGCGTGACGCACAATGTGCTCAACACAATCGATCATATGTTGGGTGATACCAAAACGCAGCACTGAGTCGCTTTGCATACCGTATGCATTTATTGTTTGTTTACTTACCGGATGAATACATACAATAGCAGTTTCATGCGCTTGCACTTCAGGCATATGCGTTGCATCAGGAGCTAAACATGCGTGACGCATGGTAGGATAGCGTTTGACGAGTGCGGTGTACTCAGGGGTGTTATTCTCGCATGCTCCCAGATGTATGATTACCGGAGTCTCATCTTGAGCGAGAGTATACTGCGAAACATCGCCGCGTGTAGTAATTGCGGCGCTTAAAATGCGGTCTTTGAGTGTGTGTATGTAAGGCGTTTCGGTAATTTCGTTTTCAAGCTCTTGCCACTTGAATCCGCCTTGAGTGCGTATCATCTCTTTAGTTTCTAAAATGCGCAATACATGCAGGTCAAGCTCGCGCTCAGAAAGTGCTCCTTCTTTAATTGCGCGTTTAATAGCCGCAATAGCAGCAGGGACGTCAACAGGAGCGAGCACTATATCATTACCTGCTTGTAGAGCACGTAGTTCAACAGTGCCCGGAAGTTCTCCATCAGCGACTGCTTTCATACCAAGTCCGTCGGTAATCACAAGCCCTTTAAAGCCAAGCTGCTTGCGCAATATCTGATTAATTATGTGATGAGAAAGT
>JAGVMI010000023.1 GCA_020053845.1 Candidatus Babeliales bacterium | reverse complement strand
TTATCATTCTTGTTTCTAACGTGCTTATGTATAGTATTGGCACCTATCTTTTTCGCCATTACACAGTTACATTTCTATCGTTTGCAGGATTTACTACACCACTTTTTGCAGCATTGTTTGGCAAAATTTTCTTAGGTGAGTCCGTTGGATTGCACTTCTTTTTCTCTCTAGCAGTTGTCTCTCTTGGCCTTTGGCTTTTCTACGGTGAAGAGATCAAACAGGGCTATATTATTGACTAGATGCTGACTGCGGTTGATTACATTGGTCACGAAGTAACTTAGTGAGTTCTATGCCGCAGAGTGTTGTAGAAACTGCTCCAGATACTGCCATTATCCCTTCGATGGTCAGTTCGCCAATGTTTTTAGGATCTTGTGCTTCTCCAAAAAATAACGGAATACACGACTCGATTCCCACCATAACTCCTATGCCGTAATATACCGCTTTAAATATTTGTACATGAGGTTGGCAGCTACGTGCGGGTGTGGATTCGTCATGAATTGTAATGGCAACGTAGTTATTACTAGCACTTTCAGACATTGTATAGCTTGTGTAAGAAGAAGTTATGAGGAAAAATGCGAGCATCAGAATATAGTTTTGAAGCATATACATTACTCCCCTCTTTTATTATACGTGTGATCGAGAATCGTTAGCGTGGATTATATGATGGGTTTCTCTTTGGTGCGATATGATATGCTCCAAAGAGAGCACATGCAGCACCTGTACATGAAATAATTTGTGAAAGTGTATCTGCAGTGGGTGAGCATGCTGAGCTTGAACACACAGCTCCGGGTATCTGTGATAGGGTAAATACGCTGAGTCCATATATCACTGCAACAGCACGCCTCAAATCAGGATTCTTCGTCAACCAGCTTACTTGTAGTTTGGGAATATCTTGGTGTTGTATCGTTACAACGATGTGGTTGTCCTGCATTGCTGTGCTATGCAGTGATGTAATCATAAACGCGAGAATGCTTACGCGAACGCAATAATTAAACATATTATGTGTGCCTTATGATGCTTTAAACCTGATGAGTCGGCTGAGGGTTGTGATTGCGTGTAGCCTGTGGTTGCATTTCACGCCATACTTTTTTTAAAAAAAGAGACCCTGAAGATAATGCTGCAAAAGCACATGCGCTTGTAACGAGTCTATTGGCTTGCGAACATTCGCCAACTGTATGCTTGTAGCAGTCGTACAAAGCAGTCGCTCCTAGCGCAGTGGAACTGAGCGTAATAAGCGCAAGTGTTGTTAAAGCTGTCCGTTTTTCTTGCGGGGTTTCAGCAGTTGAGTTGAGGGCTTGCATATCATATGCAGAACTACAGCCTAATATTATGAGTAAAGAGAGTGATCGTAAGCGCATCATAGAAGCTTTCACAATAATAACACATGACATAATTGCGGATTATCATACATGCAAATAATGCAATGAGCAAAATAGCGCTTTTACAATGCGGGTGGAGGAACTAAAGGTATGTTGTGCAGAGAGTTTAAGGTACTGTTTCTTTGGGTATAAAAGTGCGCACATCGTTGAAAGAAAGATATAACGGTCAGTACTCCTGCACAAAACGTGATAATTACTTCAGCTGGCAGCGATGCACGTGCAGCAGCTTGAATGTATGTGCATGAAGAATGATTTATGCATTTATCTGGAAAATAGAGAGATGATGCAAGTAATAGTGCGAAGCTTAGTGTAGTAGCTGTAGGCTTTTTCCAATCGAGTAATTCTATTTTTTCAGTAAGGTAAGACGTAGATTGTGCGCTGTGTAATGATTCAGGATCAACTATCTGAATGAGGAGTGGCGTTTGCTCTGTGGCATTGGCTGAGTTGACACTCATTGATGATTGGTAACCACATAGAGCATTTGAAATAAAAAGTAGCGCTACAGCACGAACATATTTACGCATAATTATATGCATTATGGTGATCCTAATTATGCTCTGTACTTAACATGTAAAAAGCGCCTTTACACTCTAATTACTGATTGGGCGATATTATTTGCTTTGCTTTTTTCCAAGAGATAAAGGCCTGCTACTGCCATGCCAAAACATAACAAAAAGCCATCGGCTGCAAGAGCAAATGTAACACGAGACGACCAACCAGAGCTAACGCTAGACAAGGTGAGGCCGCTCATACCGCATAGGCCACACAGCAATAAGCATGTGCCTTTTGCGTAGTAAGAAGATGTTGATCTTGCTAATGTTGGTGAAAAGTTTGCAAGTAGAGTGCGCATGTCTAGTGAGGGATGCATTTGAGTGGTATATGTATCGCCAATGGTGTAGGCAATACTACAAAAAATCATGCATAGCGCTAGTGTAATAGCACATGTGCTACGCATGATTTTTGATACTAAACGTATGAAATGCTTCATAATGTACTACTTTTGCATGATTACAAAAAAGAGTGATACAAAATGTTATACATTGTCAAAGCCACTGCGCGGTGCGCGTGTAGTTGCGCGTAGCTTGAGCATAGTATGCAATACACCTCCTGTGAATAGTGTACCCGATCCTGTGGCTATAATGAGGGGAGGCAATATAGCATGAGCGGTTTGCGGATCGGCCATTACGTATTTAATCGTTCCATACACCGATAATCCTGCAACAAGGCTGCTTGCTATTGCTCCTGCACGAAGAGTTTTTTCTGATGAGCATGTCTGCTCAAATCGTGTATTACGCTGATTTGAAGATGACATCAAGCTTTCAGCAGTTTCGGTGTTATCCATAGCTCTTAACTTGCAATGCATAGCGCATAGTATAAGTGCAGATGCTAAGAAGTTCATATAGCGGGCATGTATATTCATGCGATGTTCCTATCGAGTGTGATGTGCATTGAAATTATTACAATATAATACATTCTGCACATCTCAAGGGCAAAGCATTTCCTACTCAGACGCGTGCGATAGGGCATTAATCCTATACGCTTATTGGTTTGATGGAGGTGGGCTTTGAAGGAGCTCTATTGTTCGCAGTTCGCAACTATCACGCGTACCAGATGAAGATAGTATCTTTTTTACTGTACAGTATCCTAATACACCAACTGTTGTGACAATTGATGCGACTACCGTTGCAGGCATAATGCTTTGCCATGTGCGGCATGGTTCT
>JAGVMI010000024.1 GCA_020053845.1 Candidatus Babeliales bacterium | reverse complement strand
CGCGAGATTTCCATCGCTATTTTGAATATGATGTGCAACCGCTTGATCGAACACTCTGTGGATAATGCAAAGGTAATTACATGAAAACTGCTACATGCTTAGTGAAAAAAACACTTGTATCTGCCGCAGCTATTATTGTTTTGGATATGTCTGCTGCGCTTGTGGACGTGCAATCAATTAATCCACGCATCAAAGTGGATTTAATGTATGCACGGGCTGACAACTTCACCGCAAAAGTTCTCTATCCTACGTATGCACGAGCGTATCTTCTTGAAGAAGTTGCACACGCGCTTAGTGCAGCGCAAGATGAGCTTGATGTCTTGGGATATGGTCTTCTTATATGTGATGCATATCGGCCTTTGAGCGAGCAGTGGAATCTATGGAATGTAGTGCCCGATAAACGTTATGTAAGTCACCCAGAGGAACAAGCCGTGCACACACGAGGAGCTGCAGTTGATGTTACTTTAGTGCACAAATTAACAGGTGAGTGCGTAGAGATGCCCTCTGCAGTTGATGACTTTACCGAAAAAGCCTGGATTTCTTATCAAGGGGCGTCAGCAGATGCTTTAAAACATCGCGAATTGCTTGCCGGCATTATGCAGAAACATGGATTTGAGCGTATCAAATATGAATGGTGGCATTTTAATTATCATACATGGCGCACGTGTAACAAGCTTGATGTATCCTTTGAGATGCTCAGCAAAAAATAAGTGTTGCAACAGTATACGCACTATGCTTAAGCGTGTGGTTTTTCCCACACGCTTTTTAGTTTCAGCAATTGCCATGAGCTAAAACGATCAGCAACAGTTCCTTTGCTATCGAGTCGTTCAAGGGCCTTTCCTTGAAGATGCGCATGCACCAAGTCTTGGTACGTAGTGATGTCTTTAAATACTTTCTCGAGTGCAATCTCATGTACAATGCCATACCCATGATCGTATGATCGCGCTTCGATGAGTGTATTGCGCGCTATATCAGCAACAATGATGACATGTCCCCGAAAGTAAATAAGATCTCCCTCTTCAAGATCTTCACCACGTTTAATAGAGCGCAATTCTTGAGCAAGGGTGTAGGTGTTTTTGAAAAAGTAAGGCATTCCTGCAATGAGTGCTGCGCGTGCCACAAGGCCAGAGCAGTCTATGCCGTAAATAGCTCCTTCATTAAGCCGCAAGCGCTCAAAAAAGCCGACATGTAATGAGGGGGTAATCTGCTTATTTACGAAAGTGAACTGGTTTTCCTGATACCGGTTGCCAATACTTATGCCGCCGAGTGCATAGGGTATGTGCTGAGGCTGACGCGCCCAGCTGCGCACGAGCTGCACAAAGTAGGCTTGTTGTTCATCTTTAGTTTTAAAATCCCATGCAGCTATGTGTCGTGCAGGAATGTCTATAATCTGCCACTTTTTCTTGTGAGCATTGAAAGCAAAGGCGTGATAGCTTTTGTGCATATGTGTGCCAGTTTCATGAGCATTTTTTTTAAGTGCCTGCACAAAACGTGTTCCTGCAGAGAAGGTGAGTCCTGTTACGGGATCAGTAAAAGGTTGCGCGAGGGTAATAATACCTTGTTGAGGATGTACGCTTTGCGGATGTGCATATGAAATAGCCGGGGGGATTTTTTTTATGTTATTCGGGTGAATAACATCGAGGCATATAAGGTTATTTGCGTGTGTCCAGTAGCGGTTTTGTTTTTGGCTGCTTGATTGTGTCACATAATACGCCGATTCTGTCTCAACCAGCACTTCAACGCCCTGGCGTTCAATAATGGTTACTATCTCATTAAAAAGAAGTTGATGATGCCGCCAGGATCTGGCTTTCTTATTCGAAGCTTGAATCCTGCTTTGTTGCTGAAGTTGATGGGGTTCCTTGCGGCAGTGTCCTTTTAAACCTGTATCCCTTTAAAAAAGCGCAACACCAATGCCTGCTTTCAATTATCGTTTCTGAGAAATTTAGAAACCGAGGCATCGGCAAACATTTATTAGAATTTATTGAAAAGCAAGCTAAAGAAAAATTTAAAATTGAGCTACTACATCTGGAAGTTTATCAAGACAACCCCGCAAAGCGCCTCTATGACCGGATGGGTTATACCCAATATGGCGCCCATCCAAAATTTTTGAAGGAGGAAAATGGGTATAAGTCTAAAATACTAATGCAGAAATGGCTAAAATAACCTTTTAGGAAACAGCATGGCAGGACATAGTAAGTGGGCTAACATCAAGCACCGCAAAGGCAAGGCAGACGCAGCAAAAGGCAAGGCTTTTTCCCGCGTGACTAAAGAGATCATCAGTGCAGTAAAACAAGGTGGCCCGGATCCTAAATCCAATCCTAAACTCAGGATTGCGCTTCAAAAAGCCAAAGATGTCAACCTTCCAAATGACAATATCGAACGCAACATCAAAAAAGCAACGAGCGCAGACCAAGCAGATTACATCCAAATGACTTATGAGATGTATGGCCATGGTGGAGTCGGACTAATCATCGACCTCATGACAGATAATAAAAACCGTACAGCTTCTGATATGCGCATTGCAACAAACAAGCGAGGCGGATCGATTGCATCGCCTGGAGCCGTTGCTTATAACTTTGATCGTAAAGGCATCCTGCACATCCAGAAAAAGGGGAATTTCGATGACCTTTTCCTGATTGCTTCAGACATTGGCGCTGAAGATGTTGATGAGGTGGAAGACCTCTTTATTGTCACTGTAGCACCGGATGAACTGTATGAGATTAAAGAGAAGCTAGAGGAAAATGGCTACACAATCGATGAAGCCCTTTTAGAAATGATTCCAAAGACATTTGTTGAAGTGGATGAAGAAAATAAAAATGCTAATTTAGCCTTGATTGAGTGGTTAGAAGCCTTAGAAGATGTCGATGCAGTGTATCATAACATGAAGATGGACGAGTAAACAACTCTCGCCTAAAGGCGAAAGCTTTTAACTACTCTT
>JAGVMI010000025.1 GCA_020053845.1 Candidatus Babeliales bacterium | reverse complement strand
TGAGCTGATAAAGCGATACAATTTTGATAGGGGCACAATAAGCGAGTGGCCCAACACGTCTTTTTGCTGTTGTTGCGGTGTTGCGAACAAGAGCTTTCTGCGTTTTTTGCGATTATCTTGCACATTAGTCGGTTCTATAGCAGTATTTGAGTTTTTTTGTTGTTTGCGCACAAAAGCAAAAACATTGTGTATAAACGCCAGCTTGGTTTGTCGCGACCAGGTGTTTCTTTCAAAAATGAGCGAGTAAACGACTTCTCGAGCGAATGCTTCGCGATCAGGAGCAAATGCACTTGCTTGATCAAGCAGGCTCATAAGCCATGGAGTAACATCTTCGTTATAAGGAACATCACCCATGAAGCTCACTAATCTTTTTACATAAGTTGGAATTGCTTGCGGATTGGTTTCATCAATACGTACCAGAAAGGGTAACAAGCTCATAAGTACGGTACGTATATCATTGGATGACATGGTAGGATTATCCCAGGCGGTAACTATAAGTTCATAGACAACGATCGCGCGCACGTTTGCAGGGATGTGAAAATGGTCTAAGGCCTGTTTTACAATTGGCTCTGTAGGCAGTGGTTTTCCAGGCAGGTTATCGATGTAGGTAACAATTTTTTGAAATACGGGAGTAAGTGCCATTTGTTGTAATGAACTTATTTGCGCACCAGTAGCGGCCGCTGAATCTACATGAGTTTGGTTTGCTTGTACGATAGATGTAAGCGCGAATAGTGTGATAATAAGCATGCGATATGAATGTATGCTACGCATCATTTACTCCTCCATGGGCGTGTGCAATGCCTCAGCAGACTGCTGATGATAATTATGTATGGCGTCTTGGATAGCTTTAACAAGAGGTGCATAACCGTTTTTATGAGCTGCTTGCAAAAGCTTGCCAAGCATTTCTAGATCTATGTGTTGTGCCTTCTTTTTGAGTAGCTCATGTATTGCATCAACATTGCTTGTTGAGATTGCACTAAAAAGTGCGCTGTATACTTCAAGCAATAAGTAGGCTTGCTCGTTATTGTGCAGTTCTGCAGCTTCACGAGATAACTCAAGCATTCTTGTATCGATAATCAGTTGGGGTGGCCTTTTTACATATGCTCGCTCGACAATTTCTTTAATTGCAGCGGTATCGTTGTTGGCAATAGCATTGATGAGCTCAATACCCTTACGCTCTTGAAATTCTTTCTTAAGAATATGTGCAGCTGCATTTTTGTGATTATCTTGGGCATAGATGATCATGTGTCGCAGCATGAGATCGCTTATTTGCTCTGAGGCAACAGCAAGAAGTATTTTGAGTATAGCGAGCTGGTTGATATCTATAGCACTAATAAGCGCGTTAAATCGATAGTACATAGTGTTATTCTGAATATAAGAATCTGATATAGGAATGCCTGTCTCAAGGAGCGGTTGAATTAGGTTAAGCGCGCCTGAATTGATTGCCACAATAAGAGCATTGATACTATCGCTATTTAATTCTTCAACTGGTGCACCACTGGCAATAGCGCTTGCAAGTGCTTCAGGATTACTTGCCTGTACTATATAGAAAATAACAGGTGTATACGATCCATCAGGGAAAACAAATTGAGTAAGCGCATTAAGCTGTGAGCGGTCGATGGCTTGATCGTGCTGTGCTGCAAATAGAAGCTGATTAATAAGATCGAGGAGCGACTTTGCAAATGGTTTTGCAGGTAGAGCAAGTGCTCGTTCGTCGTTTTTTTTAATCTGCTTGCTTTCTGGAATTGCTATACCGCGTGCTGCGAGATCTTCGCGAAGCATAGCTTCTTGTTCGCGCACTGCTCGTTGCTCACGCTGTGTATTTTTCTGCTGCGCATATTTTTGCATACTCTGCGCTTTTTGTTGCTGCTGTCTGCGCACAATATATGCAGCTACCTGCTCCATAAAATCAATTTTTTCTCTACGATTCCAGAGCGTAGGGCGCAAAATAATGAGACTGACCAGTTCATTAAGATACTGCTCTTCATCGCCTGCGAGGATATTGGCTTGGCTTTGGATGAATGAAATAAAATCAAGCGCTGCTTCAGGCCAATAAGGCACGTGATGTGCAAGCGTAGCCATCACATTGCGTGCTTCAGTGAGTGTTTTGCGAGGGTTTGTAGTATATTGCATAATCTCGGGCAGCAGCTGAAGAGCAAGCTTTCTTTTTTGCTGAGCATACGGTATCTCCTCATTGGGCCGCAGGCCTTGAGGTATCAAAAGTTTGTGTAGGATGTTGAGCGCTAGGAGCGAATAGGTAGGCGCAGAAACGCCTTGTGCAAGTAATCTTTCATAGCTTAGTTGATCGAATGTAGGAACCGGAGCGTTAATCTTGGCCAAGATAGTAGTGGCCACGGATGATGCGCTCGCATGTGCAAGGGAGGGAATTGGTGCTGCTGCGCTTGCTTGCGCAACATTATGGGCAAGGAGTGTTGTGAAAGCACACGCATAGACAAAAATGTGCGCACGCATTTTCATGGCTGTGTACCTTCTTGATCAACGGCTGGCTGTTGTCGAGCATTAATTTCTCGCATCACGAGATTGATAAGAGGTGGGTAGCCGTTTGCATTTGCCATCTGCAAAAGATGGTGAAGCATTTCGCCATCGATATACGCAACTTTTGCTGCAAGGAGCTGTTGCGCAAGGTTAATCTGACTTGCGGCAACTGCATCAATGAGCGCTTTATAGGTACTAAGAACTTCGTATGCATCAAGAGTACCTGCTTGCTCTGCAGTGGTGAGCGCTTGTCGCAGTAGGCTTTTATCGATGTGCTGTGGCACCTGACGGACCACTGTTTTAATGGTGATAATATCATTCTGTGCTACTGCAGAAATAATT
>JAGVMI010000134.1 GCA_020053845.1 Candidatus Babeliales bacterium | reverse complement strand
GCCCGTTTTGAAGAATTCATAAATGCACTTGTGTTGCATTCTATCGGCAACCGAGCACTTCAAGCGTTCCCAAATAACAATAGGATTGTGCTTATGGTATGGCTTGATTTGGAAAATATTATGCAATATACCAATCTGTGATTCTGCGCCACCAGGCATTTTCTTCATAGCTTGATATGCTTCCACGTGTGCATAGAGTACGTTGAAAAGTACGTGTGCTGCACGATTGACATCCTTCACTCCAGGCGGACGTGTTGCTTTAATGTAGCCTTGCCCAATATAACCGCTTGGGGAGTTGAAGGTGAGCCATAATGGTTTGAATTGCTGTAATTTTGCAAATACTTTTTGGCAGAATTTAACGTAATACTGAATATTCCCATGAATCTCAAATCCACCCTTATTCATGAACCAAATAGGGTCAGTATAGTGGTGAAGCGTAATTGCTGGTCTGATACCGTTTTTTACTAATTCTGCACATACGTCGGCATAGTGATCAAGCGCAGCTTCATCAAATACACCTTCGCGTGGTTCGATTTTGCTCCACTCAACTGAGAAACGGTAGACAGTGAGTCCCATTTCCTTCATGAGTGCTATATCTTCTTTATAACGATTCCAGTGATCGCATGCTACACCGGCTACCGTTTCAGCGCGAGGCTTACCTTTATAGGTTGAACGTTCCCACAAGCTCCAGGTGTTGTTGGTACAGTTACCTTCTACCTGTTGAGCAGCAGTGGATGAGCCCCACAAGAACCCCTTAGGAAAGGATACATTATCAGTATCGATAAGCGTCCAGTTCCAGTACTTGTAAGGTCCGCAGACAGCCTGCGTGCCTGATGCAAGGACTGCAAAGCACAGAGCACTCATAATAAACCGCGCTAAGCGCGATAATAAACGTCTTTTCATAGAAGACCCCCATTTAAAGAATCTGTATTGTCCCCATGGTAGCTGCCGCAGGTGCGGGTATTCTCCACGAGGTTCTCTTTCAGTATGCTCGGATGGCAAGAAAGGGCAAAGGGTACAAGGGCCTTATTGGTTATTATTGCCAAATAGAAATCCCGCCTTTTCGGGGCGGGATCAGGTCTCTATCTATGCTAAAGAGCCTATGAGGCGCTTTTTTGAGCGAATCCGCGCGTGGCGAGCAATTGCTGCAGTTCGTCCATTTTGCGCACGAGCTCGAGGTAGATCAGTGCTCCTGGCTTGGCAGTAAGCTTGGCAGGATCATGGGGATCAACGCTACACAGCCCATAGAGGCGGCGCTTTTTACCCTTACTTGGCCATTCATAGTTGTCTGCCAGTGTCCAAGTCAGGTAGCCGATGACTGGGTAGCCCTGTTCGACAGCCTTAAAGAGCGAATACATATAATCACGGTAAAATGTGGCGCGTTTGGCATCGCTATCGGTGGCCACGCCATTTTCCGTCACGATGATGGGGATATGGCCAAGCGACTTTGCTTTTCCTACTGGTCTGCTCATACGCGCATAAATTTCGCCGATAGCGCGGTATAACCCTTGAGGGTAGATACGGTAGTTGTCATTGTCAGTTGCTTGGTTGGCATCGATTTCTGGTAGTGATTTAGCCACATGCTGATAACGATTGGAGTAATAATTAAGCCCTATAAAATCGAGTGCAGTTTTTGCATGAGGATTGTATGCGCTGCGTACATTCACTAATCCGGGAACGTATGCTTTAAATGTTCCCGTTTCGAAAAACTGATAGATACATTCGCTTTGGAGCATATTACCGATGCTATTGCATGCCCATGTTGCAGGCAATGCAAGGTAGTGGCCCAATGTTTTGAGTGCGGGATCGAGCTGTAAGATGTTTTTCAGGAATCCAATTTGTGGCTCAGCAGTAGTGATATGCTCTTGAAGTAACTGTTGGTGAGTAATTTTCATAGCGCTATATACCGCTACGTGTGCCTCCATCATATGCATGAGTACTTGAGCAAAGTAGGATAAGCTATTTTTATTGGGTGTTGAAGGAGGGCCTTGTTTGAGATAATACCCTTTAAAAGCATATCCTTCAGGAGAATTGTATGTTGCCCAGTAGTGCGTAATAGTGCGTGCATGAGAACCGCACTTTTGATGCAATGCGCGTGCAAGGTGTGCATATACTGTGTTGCAAAAGCGTACAAAGTAAGGAATATTTTTCTTGCGTTCAAAACCACCTTGATCGATAAACCAGCATGGGTCGGTATAGTGGTGGAAGCATACGATAGGCGTAATGCCTTTTTGGATCGCGTACACAAAAAGATCTGCATAGTGATCAAGAGCTTGTTGATCAAACACGCCTTCTTTCGGCTCTACCAGTGCCCATTCAATAGAGAAGCGTAAGCTATTAAGGTGAAGCTCATCGCGTGCATGATCGATATATGCACGATAGTGTGTCCAGAGATCAATAGAATATAAGTTGTGAGTTGGCTGAATGAGATTATTATCTTGTGCCCAGCGAGACCAACTACATATGCCCGGAGTGCATTGCTTGCTGTTTTGGTGTTCAGATGTTGATGCGCCAAATAAAAAAGGAATGTGTGCTTTATGGCGCGTCATAAGTGCAGTGAAAAAGTCATACGCAAGTTGTTCGCCTGCAGGAACATATTCGGGCCATTCAAATGCTGTTTGCTTGGCATAGGGTGCAAATAGTGTGCGAGCACCTTCTTGTGCAAGAAACGAGCTGAAAAATGCAGCACCTTGAATTGCTTGGATTGCCTGAGTGCCAAACGCAGGTTTACTTTTTGTTGATGGGGTGGGTGCCGCTGCCGATAATGCTGGTGCCATACCTGTTAGGATAACGAGCGCCGAGAGGCAGATGGACCGAAATTGCGTATGCATACCGAGTCTCCTTACTTATAAGCCTCAAAAAGGCCCTTAAAGGTAAGGATAGAGCTGATGTGCTTTTGAGTAAATAGGGGCAGCTATCGCCACCCCTGAACTATTCAAATAGAAATGTTATACGTTGAATTTGACGAGGACTATATCCCCATCGCGAACCAGGTAATCTTGGCCTTCAGTGCGCACTTTGCCGATTTCTTTGAGCTTTGCGATGCTGCCTATTTCAAACAGGTCCTTGGCATTGAATATTTCGGCGCAAATGAAGCCTTTTTCAAGATCAGAGTGGATTTCGCCTGCTGCTGTTCTGATCTTAGTACCAGCTTTGATAGGCCACGCATGAATTTCTTTAGGCCCGCAGGTAAAGAAGGTGATAAGGCCGAGATGTTCGTATGTTTTTCTGATGATCGTATCAAGGGTGCGTTCTTTGATGCCGAGCATATTCATCATCTCACGTGCATCTTCATCACTCATTTGTGATAATTCGCACTCAATTTTTGCAGATACGGGGATCACACGTTCTCTGCCAAAATGATCTGCTACGGCTTGATAGTGTGGATTTTTGTCGTATGAATCAAGCTCATCTTCAGCAAGATTTGCTACCACGAGAAAATTCTTGGTGGTAAGCAGAGGAACAGTAGCAACAGATGCGCTATCGGCAATTTTTTTAGCGTGCATTATGTCGCTTGCGTTGAGTGCTTTTTCAAGTGCTTTAAGCAGGGTGAACTCAGCTTCGAGCTCTTTCTTTTGAGCAGGGTTGGAAGCTGTTTTGAGATCCTTTTCAACTTTAGGGATGCGCTTTGCGATAGACTCAAGATCTTTAAGCGCCAATTCCGCCATAATGATTTCATAATCATCGAGAGGATTGATGGTGCCGCCTGTGTGGATGATGTTTGAATCTTC
>JAGVMI010000093.1 GCA_020053845.1 Candidatus Babeliales bacterium | reverse complement strand
TTGAGTAAAGCCATAGACGAAAGAGCGCTAGAAAAAGTCGAGAACTTTCTTAAGAATAATCACAGCGTCGACGTCTTGGTTAACAGTGCACAACCTAAAACCCTGATCCCTTTATGGGTGTATGCAATCAAACAAGCGCTAACGCGTACTGATAAGCAAAATGATCGTTACGCTATTGCAAAAAAAATTCTACAGAAAAAGAAGCCTTATGCGGGCGAATGGGCTATACAACTTGCGCGTGCTATCAAAGAACATGATTATGATCTGGCGCACACATTATGCAAACTGGACGCCCTTGTGCATAATCAGCATCTGCCGTTTATCGCACAGTTACTTCTTCACGCAAACCCGTATGATGACAAGCAATGCGAAGCACTACTACGTATTTTCATAGCAAATGGCGTAAAACGTAAACTGACTATATCTGTAAATATGCCGGACGCAGCATCTACTCAAGAAATCAGCCCACTTGAACTCGCCAAGCGGAACAATATGCCGCGTTGTGCCGCATTACTTGCACAAAAGCATCTGGATCCATCATATCCTATGTGCGATTATACTTATGAACTTAAAACATTGCGTGATTCTACATCACGTGATTCATCTACCCATCGCACTCGGCCAAAATCACTGCGCCCAACAGATACTATTCGTGCACTACAAAGTGACGAATCCTCGATACTAAGTCCCTCCGAACAGCTTAAATCTTCTCGCAGCAGCACCCCAAAACGTGATCGGGGCACTTACATAAAACGCATTGAGATACCGCAATTGCCCATAACACTCGACGTAACATCTCGATCCCAAACGCCATCACCTCGTACACCAACTCCTAAATCATCGCGTAGCCCCGAGAAGTCGCCACGTGACTCTAGTGCTGGGCAGCCCAAATCGCCGCGCGATAAAGCATGAGATAAAAAAAGGAAGTGCATGCACCGCTTTTATATAATGATGCTCCCTATACTAACCTTCACACCTCTGTACGTCCTTGCTATGGAAAAGTGTTACGAACAGCATAAAGAAAGTGTAGCGGATACAACATATATACGGGAATTGATAGAACAAAATCCGCACCTTGCACTATGCATCAAACGAGCCGCATTCTCGAAAATATGCGGCACTTTAAGCCCTGGAGATTTTGACAGGAGCGTTGAAAAAGAAGGCCTACCGGCAAATTTTATTATTTATGGCCCTGATGCCATACGATACGCTTCGCGCAATAAACAAAAAACCCATACGCGCCTAAAGATAGCAAGCACATGTCCTCTTTATGAAGCAATTCAAGCAGGCAATGAGCCGCTTGTAAGACATCTAATAGATAAGCATAAATCTAATGAACACCATGGATGGGGACATTGGGCAGATGAGTCTCTTGCAGTAATAGCCATACGCAATGCCGCTCTTTATTATCACAATGAAGAGCAGCATGCTACACGCCTAAGGATAGCTAAAAAAATGGCTGATCACATATTCCCGCACGAAATTGCCTTGCTGCTCATTGAATCAGAAAATAAGATGATGCGCGATGCGAGCGACTCCGCTCTTTTTGATGCAATAACTGCCACATGCGATTTGGCGTCCTTACGGCATTTGACCATACAAAAGTTAACTACGCCAATCATAAGTAGATTCGAAAAATTGCCTGCACACAGAAAGATTCTGGAATCGCTTGTTAAGGATCACAAGCCTGATGGCCCATTTGATATTGTTCATGCAACCACCGTGTCGATAAAACATACGCGCAAAGGCGAAAAGCGCATACAATTAGCGTGCCCACTAAGCAATGCTATTTGTGATGGAAGCATGTGCGCAGTCCAAAGATTTGCAGATCTGGGCCACTGCAATTTAGAATGGACCAATCATAAACATAAATCTCTTACCATGATCGCTCTTGAAAAAGCGGTGTACCCGCCAGACGCTGATAGCGGTGAAATAAAAAAAGAGCGCTTTGCCATCGCACAGTACATGCTCCAAAAGTCTCCCCCAACGCCTGTGGAGTGGGCACGATATCTTGTTCAACTCATACACCAGCGCAAATTTGCATTACTCAGACTCTGCTGCAATGAAAAGGCTTTAAAAAAGAATGAGCAATTTCCCTTTATTGCGTATTTGCTCATGAAGGCAGATGCAAGCGATGTGTGCCTCACTGCACTTCAAGCGCTTATAAAACGGGGTGCATCCTGCGAAGCTCCCTGCCTCTATCGCAACAATAAATGGATGACGCCTCTTGAAATAGCGCTCAAAAGAGAATTGAAGATAGGCAAATGCGCTCAAGAAATACAAAATGCGCTAGCATCAAAGATGCAGCATCCATGACACACCGCACTATGAATATGATATTTCACTATCGTTCTCTAGTATACCTGATTGCATATACTACATTTTGTTATTCATATGCTTGCCAGAGATCGCCAACTTCTGAAAAAGCGCGCCAACTACTCCATGCAGTATGTACTGGCAATACACAGGGCATTGCTACCATTCATCAGCGCTGTCCTGAGCTTATCAATGCACATATATACGTGCATTCAGATATGAACCTGTCCGCAAGCTCATCAGTTGGGTATTGCACCACGGCACTTATTGAGGCAACAAAGGCGCGCCAGCCAGAATGCGTTGCTCTGCTTATGCGGTTGGGGGCACAACTATCTGCCATCGATTCCTGGGGAAACAGCGCGCTCTATTATGATCTTGCGCTTAAAAACTTATCAACACACATATCTCCTATCACGCAAAAGATTTCACCCATCCCGCCAATAAATACTATTCAACTCGATCAGGATCAAGACGAGCAAATCGAGTGCGCCGCCGCCATATTAATCAGCTTGAGAGAAAGCAGGCATAATGTGTAACCCGTCCTTCTTACGAGCAATCACACATGATGCATCAGGCGCTAATGCTACGGGATAAAATGAAGATGCGTTATCTAATGTTTTTTTAACAATCTTTCCAGCTTCTAATGTGTGCATAACAAGCTCTGTTTCATTTTTATGAGAACGCATCATAGCAAGCAAGTGAGAGCCATCATTGCTGTATTGAAGTGTGCCGCACGTTCCTCCTCGAAACGGTAAGGCTACCGTCCAATTTGTCGCGCCCATCTTTTTTGTGTCACTACCTAGATACAACGGTGCTGAATTGCCCAAAGCAGCTCCTCCGCAGCGATACATATCTGTTCCTGGCTGATAAGTAACCACTGCTTTTGAACACGGGCCAACGCGCGGAACATCCAGTTTTTCACGTACAGGATCTGCGCCATAATCAAGACGCTCTAGATGCAAGCAGTCATGCTCTTTGTACTGCGGTTTAAACTCAGATTTTTTGCTGATGGAATAAATAAGGCGCTCTTCAGTTGGGTGAAATGACGCATCATATACAGATGATCTGCGTGTGGTTAGCACATCTGCAATCAACTTATTTTCTATAGCATTCACCACACACAAGCTCTTCATACTTGCCTGAATGATGGCTACGATCCCATCTTGCCCTGGCACAATCTGTTGTACCGGTGCAAAAACTCCTTTGAAATTACGGATAGGGCGCCTGCCACTATTTAAATCAAATAGTTTAACTGTTCCATCGGTGCTTCCAGAATAAAGAAGACGGTTCTCTTTATCTGCTGCTATCACACGTACGTGATCGTGATTAAGTATAAGCAATGCGTCTTGCTCAGAGAGTTTTTCTACATGAGTATCATACAGTCGCACAACACCATTTTTACCTTCGGCCTGATAAACTGGCTTATCTAATGCAGCTACAACTTGCTGCGATGCGAAAGCAATATGAGGAAGTATCGTGCGATGAGTAAATGCATCCGATACCTGCCTCTGAGTAAAATGTACACTACTTCTTTCAGTCAAAGCACTCGCGTAAGTTACTGTTTCAGGATACATTGCACGCGCCGACACGCACATTATTAAAGCAATACACGTGATTTTTATTGAAATGGTGCGATCAAACATAGCGTTGCCCACTGATGATAAAAGATGCAATTTTTCCAATAATGTTATTCAAAAAATTGGCCGGCCAATGGCCGGCATATAATTAGCCTTTAGTATAATGCAATCGCTATTTTTCGCTGCATATTCGGGCTTTATGCTCGTTCATTTTCTCTGTAGTAAATGGCATTATGGTAATCTCTCCGCGTAAACAACGCGCGCCAAAGTTACCTTGAAGAGAAATCGCAGCGGGAAAAAAGTAACTTTCTGTATGAAGCACTTTGGCTTCCTGTTTTGTCGCCAATAGCAGCATGACATTCTTA
>JAGVMI010000106.1 GCA_020053845.1 Candidatus Babeliales bacterium | reverse complement strand
TATGATCTTCCCCATTTTGTGATGACGACGGGTTCTCGCGGCCTGCATGTAGTAGTGCCGCTTAAAAAAATACATGATTTTGATGATGTGCGTGACATAGCGCGTGGCATTGCGCAGCAGCTCGCGGATACGTACCCTGATGAGCTTACTATTGAGATGCGCAAAGCAAAGCGTGGCAAGCGTATATTTGTAGATTATTTACGTAATGCATGGGCGCAAACAAGTGTTGCGCCCTATGCAGTGCGCGCAAAGCCGAGTGCGCCTATTGCAACGCCTGTTTCCTGGAAAGAACTTTTCGGTCAGGTATCAAGCTCACAAGCGTATACCATTAAGACCATACGCAAGCGCATTGAGCAGGTGGGCGATCTGTGGCACGATATTGATGCGCATGCATGCTCGCTCAAGCGTGTCGCTCAAAAAATACGTTAAATCGTGCACATAAGGAGAGAATCAATGAAATTATTTCTGGATACATCTGATATTGATGTGTTGCGTGAATATATCAAAACAGGGGTAATTGACGGCGTTACCACCAATCCTTCCAATCTCAGCAAAGCGGGTAATCAGCCGCGCAAGCGTATCGAAGAAATCACCACGCTTTTCAAGCATGGCGATGTGAGTGTAGAAGTAACCGAACAAGATCCTGCAGCGATGTATAAGCAAGCGCTTGAAATTGCTGCACTGGCGCCCAATGTAGTGGTTAAAATTCCCTGCCATGCTGATTACTATCCCGTGATCCATCGCCTTGCGCAAGAAGGCATTAATATGAACATCACGCTGGTGTTTACCGTTGCGCAAGCGCTTATGATGTGCAAGCTCGGCGTGCGTTACATCTCTCCTTTTGTGGGCAGATGGGATGAGATTGATGTGGACGGTATTGCGTTGCTCCATGAACTACGTGCGATGGTGGATAATTATGGCTTTAGCACCATGATCCTTGCAGCCTCCTTGCGCCATGTACGCCATTTAAATGGGGCAATCAATGCAGGGGCTGATGTGGCTACGCTTCCGCCTGAGGTGTTTGTGAAGGCCCTCGCTCATCCGCTTACCGATCGCGGCATTGAGCGCTTTAATGCCGACTGGGCCAAGCTGGGCATACGCCAGTTTCCCTAGGCTTTCTGACCCCCTGAACGAATGAGGATCCCCCAAAAGGCACCTTTTGACAGACTGAATAATTCAGGTACACTGTTATAAATGGAGTTTTGCCCTTATTATAGGGCATTTTCAAGGGCTTTTAGGGGGCTTTTTTATGAAGATTCGTTCAACTATTACTTTGCTAGTTTCTGGATTGTTGTGGCTTGCTGTTGATGCACAGGCTATGTCTAGTGGCTCTACGCTTAATGATGCCATCAACAAGATATATTCTCCTATTTCTTCGCCGCAAAATTCCCCGCAAAAAACAGGTGCAGTAACAAATGCGCTGCTGCAAAGTAAGTCAAAAGCGGCACGCGTTCTTTTTGGCAATGAAAATAATACTCAAAAGTCTCCGCTTAAAAGAACGGCAAGCACGGCAGGATTTACCGTAGCAAGTAGTACTGATGGTAAAGAAAATAGCACGAGCATCACAACTGTGGTGCCTAAAAAGCCGCGCTATGAAGTTACTAAGTTAGTTTACTCCCAGGATGAGAAAATTATTCCTCATGTGATTGAAGAAATTAAAAAGGCTTCAACGGGTAGCAGTGTTGATTCTATTACTCCTTGGGGTACACATCCTGGCGTTAGAACTGCATTCAAAAAAGCCCAAAAAAATGGCGCGCAGGTTACGGTATATCCTTCTAAAGCAAAAGAAAAAGATAAAAAGGAAAACGGTAAGCTCGTGGCTGCGGGTGTAACCGTTAATCAGCTTGGCTATGAGACGCATTCAAAGACTTCTCTTATTTATAACGATGCTCAAGATGAAGCGACGCTTATTGTTTCATCACGCAATTATAGTAATATTCCTTGCAATACACACGACGATCAAGCAGTTTTTGTAAATCTCAACGGTAGCTCGCCTGTTAAAGAAGCTATTGAGAGTATGGCTGCGGTTAAGCAATTCTCCATTCCCCTGACTGCTACAGGAAGTCCAGAGAAAATAAAAAGTACGAATGGCAGTCCGGAGAAATATGTGGGGCCATCAACTTCGTGGCAAAAATATATAAAAGATGCACAAAGAACTGTCCTTGATACGACGCCTGAGAAAGATAAGATTATTGATACGGTACGTTATGACTTTACTAACACGTTTGCCAAGCGTTTTAAAAAGCCAGCATCAGCTCATGAAAAGCAAGATTATAGCGTAGTAGCGATGAACTTGACTGATCCCACATTAATAACAGCGCTCAAAGAGCAAGCCAAAGCATTAAAACTAGGCACTCAAGATGCGCAAGGATCTATCAGCGTGATAGTCAACGGCAAACCTCTTTCTAAAAAAGCTGCTGAACAATTGGAAGAGTTACAAAAGCATGCGATAGACGTACGCGTAGTTGAAAAAGGCCAAGTTGAATTGCATAAGAAGATTCAAGGCTTAGAGCACGCGAAAGTTGTTACGAGAGCAATTACAGAACCAGGCAAGCCTACTCACTATCTCACGATCCCATCAACGGCTAACTTTACTGAGCAGGGATTTGGGCGTGAAATCAACCACGCACTTATTTTGCATGGCAAAGAGGTATATGATAAGCAGCAGGCAATTATTGAAAAAATAAAAAATCAGAAAGCTGCATCTAAGTTTGTGCCTCCTGTACAAAGCACTACTACAACGAGCACCACAACCAAGCAAACTAAACCTAAAAAGGCTTCTACTAAGAAAGCTAATGTTCAAGCAGTAACGCAAGCTGTAGTAGCTAATACAAAGGCGCAGTCCACAGTAACTACTACTGCAAAAATATAATTAGGTATCTTTTTCTTAAGATAACAAAAAGCGGCTTTCAATAGCCGCTTTTTTAATGCGTTTTTTAGTGCATACGCTATATTAAAATTATACACTCTGAGGAATTAGGTATACCTCTATGGCGGTACAACGCATTCTTTTTGTTACCAACAATTATGCTCCGTACAGTGGTGGGGTGGTCAGCTCAATCCGTGCAATGCACAAGGCGCTTACTGATGCCGGCTGTGATGTTCAGATTGTTACGCTTGATTTTGGTACTAACGAGCAAGACCCACCCTATGTAAAACGCGTTCCCTACTTATGGGCATTTGCTCACAAAGGTAACCGCATGGCCATTCCTTGGCGCCCTGCACGATTTGTACGTGAGGTGATTGCCGATTACTGCCCTGACATAGTGCATGTGCATCATCCTTTCCTGCTCGGCAAATATGCAGCGCGGGCAGCACGGGAACTTGGCATTCCAGTAGTTTTCACGCATCACACCATGTATGAAGCATATGCTCACTATGTTCCCCTTATCCCCAATATATTTTTGCGTGCTTTGTCGCGTTTTGTGGTGCGTTATTTTTGCGCGCGCGTAGATGGCGTTATTGTTCCTAGCTCGACAATAGCTGCGCATCTGCATAAGCAGGGTATTGCAACGCCCGTCTGTGTGTTATCGAGTCCCCTGCAGGAATCGTTCCTGCGAGTGACGCCGTTTGGTGATACTCATAAATCATTCGAGCTGCTTGTGGTGAGCAGGCTAACTAAAGAAAAAAACGTGTATGCTGCACTTGATATCATGCGTCAGCTTGATCAAAAGGCATTCAGGCTTACCATCATTGGCTATGGCCATGAGCGCAAAGCGCTTGAGCAGTATGCGTATCGCACTTGTAAATTATCAGCAGAGCGCGTACAGTTCTTGCCCAAGCATAGCGCGCAAGAATTAGTAGAGCGCTATCAGCAAGCAGATCTTTTTCTTTTCTGCTCTCATACCGATACTCAAGGGTTAGTAATTGCAGAAGCTATGGCATGTGGATTACCCGTAGTTGCACTTGATGGGCCGGGGCAGCGTGATTGCATTGTACAAGGAGTGAATGGCTACATCGCGCAATCAGTGGGCGAAGCAGTGGGCCTTATTCGCACTCTTGCAGCATCGCCGTCTTCACATGCAGAGCTGAAAAAACAAGCGCTCACGTGTGCAGAGCATTATTATCCAGAACGCATCGCTACGCAACTGCTTGCATGGTATGAGCAATGCATTTATCGTAAACTGAATCGAGAGTGTGAGTAATGAGCTGTACGCAAGGTGCACATTAACAGCAAAGGACTAATCCATGGGTTACACTCGATTATTCAAAATCGCACTCTGTATAGCATTGGTAACTCCTCATACGTTTATACGCACGGGGGGTGATACAGGAATTCCCGCTAAACATTTGGCAACTCTGAGTCAGCTTTACAACAGTAATACGTCTTCATCCTGGCATTCTAGCAGCCAGCATTCAGATGATACTGTTGAGGTGTCACCCCAACAGCAATCTGAACAAACACCGCATGAGCATCGATCTTACGAGCGCATAGTTGTGCGCTATGTACAGCCAGCAAAAGTATTGCCTGTTGTCGTTGCATTTGCAGCTGGTTGGATGATTGCGCGATGGCAGTATAAAGATGCTGCGTGCACAAAAATTAAATGTAAAAAGCGTAAACCTGTTTTGCAGTCAGACTATTCAGATGGTTTTGATTATCACTATGAAGGCATCTATGAATAACATAATGCGTGGATTTTTGTGTGTTGGAGTGACGCTTGTTTTGGCTAGTAATACGCGAGTTTTCAGTTTTGAGCAAGGTGAAAGTAAGTCATACAGGCCCCGAGATTATTTTGCTGTTTTAAACAGCTGCACACAATTGCTTGAAGCCGTTGTTCCCACTTCTCCCCTTCTGCGCAGCATGAGCATAGAAGCATGGCGTCTGCAGTCACTAGCAATTGAGGCTGAGCTGACTAAAACTCCTGAAGCACGAGAGCGATTTGTGGATGAAATAAACTCTTATTATTACTGGATGGAGGGCATGGGTTTATGTAGGCAGGCAGTAAAGTATCAGTTTGGAGGTGACCAAGTGCGCGGACTTTACAAAAAATTGCACGATACAAAGGTACTTACTCCAGAAGGTAAGCAGCATTTTAGCGAAACCGTTCAAGAGCTTCTAACAGTCGCTGTGCGCAGTATAGATGAACAATTAACAAGTAGCACGAACTAACAGGAAATCACTAGTGCATATGTTCTATTGGTTTATGCTTACTGCAGCCGTAATGACCGATGCTTGCATGATAGCAATGAACTGTGTATCGCTTCATACAGATGGAGCTCCCCTGCACAAGTACGTGGAGATATTGCGGGATTGCAACACGAGTTTTAGCAAGGGACAATCTCTGCTTAATCGCAGTATGGGAGAGTGGGCATACGTTCTGGTAGCGCATGCTGGACGCACTGAGCTCATGAAAGAGGGAAGCGAGCGGCAGAAAGCAATTGATGAATTTCATCGGCAGCGCAAGTGCTATCATAATCATATTACGCAGATGACTTTGTGCTGCGAGGCTTTTAGAAGAGATATTATCCCTTTTGATGAAGCGGAAGCGCTGATGATGCGCTTACAAAATACCGAAGTAATTTCGAAAGAGGGTAAGCAACAATTTGTTAATGTGGCGCGTGAGATAGGTAACAGCTACCAGAAATATGCGCGCATCAGTGCAGATAGCAATAAGACCCCTACTGTCGATAATTGTACGATTATTCCCGCGGCTACTTCAGGAGAAAATAGGTAATTCACGCCTGAGCTCTCTTGTGATACCCTCAAAAGTATCTAAAACTATGGCGCACATAGTGGAGCTTGTTGTGTATATAGCTGGGGGGACATGCTATGAAAAAGCCACTATTCAAACTGCACACACCGTTCAAACCTGCAGGCAGCCAGCCAGGAGCAATTAAGGAGCTTGTGGCAGGAAGACCGGGGACTTCTACTTTGTTGGGCGTTACCGGGTCGGGCAAAACCTACACCATGGCTAACGTTATTGCTCAGCAGGATAAGCCGGTATTGGTGCTTGCGCCTAATAAAACACTTGCAGCCCAGCTGTATGAAGAGTTTTCGCTTTTCTTTCCAGAAAATAAAGTGTGCTATTTCGTGAGCTACTACGATTACTATCAGCCAGAATCGTACTTGCCAGCTCAGGATATTTACGTGCCCAAAGAAACAAAGGTGAATAGCGAAATTGAACGGCTGCGTGTTGAAGCCACGGCCTCGCTTGTTAATCGTCCTGATACGATTGTAGTCACCTCCGTATCGTGTATCTATTCGCTTGGCAATCCGCGCGACTATCGTGATCTTGCATTTTCATTGCAGGTAGGGCAAAAAATAACGCGCACTGAGCTGCTCAATCGCCTTATCTTTATTCAGTATGTGCGCAACGATGTTGAGCGTAGCCACGGCACTTTCCAGGTACTTGGCGGCACTATAGAAGTAAATCTGCCTTACCAGAAAGAAAAGCTACGCATAGAGCTTTTTGGTGATGCGATAGAATCACTTTCGTGGGTAAGCAAGCAGAATAATAGTGTGGTAAT
>JAGVMI010000026.1 GCA_020053845.1 Candidatus Babeliales bacterium | reverse complement strand
TGTTGAGAATGCGCCAGCAATACGCGCACTCCCATCTCTCACCAGTACAGCAGTACAGCTGCTCCAGCATGCTGCCTACCTCCTTCAAGCCCACTATCAGCATCCTCAAGACATAGAATTTGTAGTGCTTAATCGCACTATATACTTGGTACAAACACGTCCGATTGTCGCAAGAAACAGCAGTCCATCATTTATCAGCGACGCATATATGCGCACCATAGCTCAGGGATCATACACCAGCGCATATCCTATCGTTGCAGGCGGCAATGCGGTACGTATGATTACGTCACCCGAGCAGATCATCACGGGCGCTCAGCTTTCAATTGATCAAGCGCTTTCAGTCTACTTACTATCACCCTCTCGAAATACCATACGTGCAGCCATTATTACGGCTCCTGCACCCGCTCTCTCTCACCAAGCAACAACGTTTGCAGGAGCAAATGTAGCGGTCTTTTACACGCAAGATTCTCAACTCATAAATAGTTGGCTTTACCAACAAAACACATCAATTATGCTTGATTCACAACGTAATGTGGCTGTATCATTCACTCCATCAGAGGAATTTTCTGAACTGCCCGTACAGCTTGGATGGCTTACTCATCCGATTACACCTGTTGTATCAGTTATGAAGCAATTCTCTCAACGCACCAATCCTGCTGATCACGGACGATTGCCTCTTGCAGAAAATCATCCGGGCACGCCAACATCAGCGCTGCTCAACATAATCAGACAAACCGATTCTTCAGAAAATCTACGCAAGGCTCTTTCTTCTCTTCTTATGCGTGTAGCAGCAGCGGTGAAAAAAGAACATGTACTTGCGCAAAAAGCACAAAAACTCGGCACGCAAACATTTGAGGAATTGCCGCAGCAACTGTACTTACTTTTTCTTGATTTTCATGCTGCTGCGCTTGAAACATATGATGCATTTGAGCAATGGATACAATCACCACGAAGCGAATCAGACACGCTTATCCGCCTATACCCCACCACCTTTCTTGAAGCACTGCTCAAGCAAACGCCACAACCAGAAATTATCGATAATGTATCGCTAGCTTCTCTTATAAAAACTGAACGGCAAGAAGCACAAACGGTACGTGATTTATCATTGCAAAACGTTGATGCACGCTCTTTTATCGCACAATACGCAAAGCTCTCGAACTACGCTTTGAGCTCATCAATTAAAGATGCATGGTCAACATTTCTCAAATACATGGGTAGTTTAACCAACAAAGAAGAAGCTCAGCGCTTTGCCCAGATGATTAAAACCGTTGTAGAACTAGAGCTCTCGCCACTCTGGCTCAATACATCATTCATAAACGCATGGACAAAAAGTGGTCGCAATGCCAGCCAAACAATGGTCGCCCTTTTGCAAGAATATGGAGAGATACAACCTCTATTGCGCACCATGTACACAACAAAAGAACGTTTTGAGCTCATAAATAATGAACAATGGGCACAGCCACAAGACTTTAAAAATCGCTGGCAAAATTTTCACAACACCATACTTACTCAATTTAGCTCTGCTGAATTTATAGCCACACTCAATACTACTTCTCCACTCGGTCTTTCAGCGGCTATTACCGTAATGCACAAACTCGTTGATACCATTGATACTGCTATAAAAACAACGCTCAAGAGTAACCAGATCATTGAGAGCGATAAGAAAATATTCATTCCCCTCATGCTCAACAGTTTCTACTCCTTGCTTGCAAGCTGGAGCTCAACGCGTTATGTACAAAGCAAAGCGCCCTTGCTGCTTGATGCATTAACATTCAAAAGTTTGGATGCGTATCTAAAAGCCGTACAAGATCTCATAGCTACAGGCAGCAAGCAAGCAAAGCCTTTTGAGCCATCTGCGCGCTTTAATGTTTCTGCTGCAGCACTAGCAAGCAAGGCTTTATGGTTTCGCGCAATTGGCGGCGATCAGCGTATGGGTATCGAACCCGCACCAACCCTTGATGATGCATTTACCCTTATTCACCAAAACCTGTTACTCATACTTGCAATACTTACTGAATATACAGGCGTTAATATCAACGAGTGCGGACCTTCTGTAAGCATGCTTAATAAAAGAATTAAGCAAATAGAAGTAGTGTTAAACACAGATGGTAGAGGCAATGAATTCCTTTCCAGACCATCTCTTGTTGGCGTTCAACTCGATAGAGCATCAATTGTTATTCGCTACAATTTACCCCTTAATAATCACAGCAATTTCTTTGAAGTAGTGCACAGCTTAGGCAAACAGCACACTGAACTTGTGGTGCATTTTGTAGGTTTGCCTACTGAGTGGCGATGGGTAATGGTTTCATCTCTTGCGCGCATTTGGGCAGATAGTTTACAGCTTAAATTCGCCCAAGAGCCAATCATTGATAACACGCGAGGTGACGTATCTTTTTCCTGGATTATCAACAACCCTGACGATGCTGAAGCAGCTGTTGCTGCATTAAAATTCCTATCACAGCTCAATACGGCTTTCGGTGGGCGCTTTGCGCAAGAAACCCCTGCTCTTTTTCTTCTAGCGCAGCTGCTCGACCCTGAAAAGCCCACGCGCGCCTTTGCAAAAATGCTTCAATTTACTGTCAAAGATATGGCACAGCACCCAGAGCACGCGATGCAATTGCCTGCAATGCTTGCATCAAATGATTCTACGCTCATTGCCACCTTCTATAAGCAGCTATTAGCTATGAAAAGTAAGATCAACGCAGAGCTCATAGCAGATCAACTTCTTATATCACAGGAACAAGGATACAATGCACCTATAATGCCAACTCTGCAGCTTGTTCATGAAGCTGCCAAGAACACCACTAGCAATGCAATTATCGCTCGGCTCAACGCTATTATACGTACGGCATTAAGCAGAATACAGACTCCCGCCGAGGCATCTCAGGTTATGGCATGGATAGCAACGATTTCAGAGGG
>JAGVMI010000001.1 GCA_020053845.1 Candidatus Babeliales bacterium | reverse complement strand
TTACCTAAGTAAAAAGAAGAGCGCTGGCCTAAAAAACTCATGCTAAGCGTTGATTTAAGCTCCGCATCAGTACGCATAACAGTATCAAGCTGCTGTACCATCATAGAATAGTGCTGCTTGAGGAGAGCAAAAAGTCGCGCCAAAAAAAGCGATTGATACTGTTCGCCCACAAAAACGTAGAGCGGAAAGAGAGTTGATTGCGTTTGAGAGACATGTTCAAAAAAAGAGCTTAATGTCACAGCTCTAGCTTGCATGCTTCTGCCTGTTTAAAAGACTAAAAAGTGGCGCCTTAGTACCCAATGGTTTGCTATGATTTGCTGAAGAAGCCTGCTTGTGTGCTTCTTGCGCCGGAGCGAACTGTTGCTGTGATTGTATTACAGAATCAAAGAAACAGAATAGCTCTTGCGTCCCCTTATGAGCAAGCGCACGCGCAGCATCAAATGCTTGCCATGCGAGAGGCTTTTTCTCGGCACCGCCTTGTATTTCAATCAGATTGCCCGAGCGTGTGATAACAAAATTAAAGTCAGCATTAATATCGCCGCTATCTTCGTGAAAATCAGGATCGAGAATTACTGCATCATCACAGACGCCCACAGACACCGCCGCAACCTGTTCAAGCAAGATAGGGCTTGTAATAATTTTTGATGCAAGCCACTGTTTTTGTGCAAACTGCAATGCAAGGCATGCTGCCGATATTGAAGCCGTTCTTGTACCGCCATCTGCCTGCAATACATCACAATCAATAGTAACTGTGCGCTCACCAAGCCCACTCAAATCTGTGACTGCGCGCATCACTCGCCCGATAAGGCGAGATATCTCGACGCTTCTGCCGCACTTTTTTGAAGTTGAACTTTCTCGAGGTGTGCGAGGAGCAGTAGCAGCAGGAAGCATAGCATATTCTGCTGTAAGCCAACCTACACCTTTGCCACGCAGAAAGGGTGGGACGCCCACTTGTAATGTTACCGCACAAAGAATTTTCGTTCTGCCTACTTCAAGAAGTACTGATCCTGAAGCAAATTCAAATACATCGAGCGATGCTCGTAATGGTCTGAGTTCATTAAGGCCACGGCCGTCATGTCGTGACGGCCGTGTGTTGTTTTCATAGTTTGCCATGCATAAAATCCAGCAGTAGAAACATATGATGGATATGCGCTGTTGCTATACTAGGTTACGATACCAGTTTAAGGCCTGTGCGCCCAGTTACTTCATCGTAATCAAGTACTTGTACGCGCGCTTCCTGACCCACTTTATATGCCTTGCCAAAGGTCTTTTGCAGATCCCTTGGAATGTTTGATACATGCACCAAGCCATCATGACCCGGTACGAGTTCAACAAAGAGGCCAAATTCTACTATTCTGCGGATCTTACCTTCATAAATATCGCCTGGCGCGATTTGACCAGCAAGTGTTTTTACCCAACGCACAGCAACATCAAGCTTAGCCGTTGGCCCACCGAAGATCTTAACAATACCGTCTTGCTCGATATCAATCTGAGTGCCGGTGTTATCAATAATCTCACGAATTGTCTTACCGCCAGATCCAATAATTGCACCGATCTTATCGGTATCAACCTTAAAGCTTACTACCTTTGGAACAAGTTCTGAAAGTGGATTTGGCTCCGTCATAACCTTTTGCATCTCACCGAGAATATGCAGGCGTCCACGACGTGCTTGTTCAAGTGCCGCATCGAAGATTTCGCGCGGGAATCCACCTTTGTACTTGATATCCATCTGGATTGCAGTAATGCCATCGGCCGTACCTGCAACTTTGAAATCCATCAAGCCAAATTGATCTTCAAAACCAGTAATATCTGAAAGTACTCTGAATTCGCCTTTGCTATTCATGAGTAAGCCCATTGCAATACCACTTACCATCTTAGTAATGGGTACGCCCGCTTGCATAAGCGCCATGGTAGAACCACAAGTTGTCGCCATGGATGTAGAGCCGTCAGATTCCAAAATATCCGCTACTAAGCGAATGGTGTAAGGAAATGCTTCTTTGTTTGGCAATACGCGCCTAATTGCTGACGCTGCCAAGTGCCCATGACCCGTTTCACGACGGCTTGGCGCGCGCATTGGCTTTACTTCGCCTACCGAAAAAGGAGGGAAGTTATAGTGCAACATAAATGAACCATCTTCTGTACCTTCTTCCATGATGGATTCGGTACGTTGTTCATCTTGTCCACCACCCAGCGTTGCGCTTACCAATGCCTGTGTACGGCCACGAGTAAAGAGTGCCGACCCGTGAACATATGGCAATAGACCCACTTCTACCGAAATCTTGCGGACTTGGTCAAATGGTCTGCCATCAACACGCTGATTGAGCACGAAAATAAGTTCTGTAATTTTCTTCTTGAGTAGCGAATCGAACACATAGTCGATCACTTTTTCAGGAACTTCTTGAGCTACAGCGTCTTCTTTGTACTGAGCAAGGAACGATTCGCGCAATGAAGTGAGCGCAGTATTACGTTCTACTTTATCAGCACTGAACATTTTTTTAACTGCATCTTCGGTCAAAAAGCTTTCTGCTTTTGCTTCCCACGCATCAATTGCATAATCAGCAAACTGCTCTTTTTCAACACCAACTGCAGCACGAATTTCAAGCTGCCATGCTACGAGACGCTTAATTGCTTCATGCGCCTGGAACATAACATCAACAAATTCTTGTTCTAAGATCTCTTGTGCAGAACCTTCTACCATAGTGATACCTTCTTTGGTACCAGCAATGATAAGACGCACATCCGATTTAACACTTTCAGGATGTGTTGGATTAATTATCCATTTGCCATCAACTCTGCCCACCTCTACCACACCAACTGGTTCGAGGAATGGAATTTTTGAAATGCACAGTGCAAGCGATGTAGCAAGCAATGCAGGGTTGTGTGGAGCACGATCTTTATCTACAGAGTAGACTGTGCTTAAAGATTGCACTTGACCGAAATAATGCTCTGGAAATAGTGGACGGATCGATCTATCGATGAGACGGCCGATAAGGACCTCACGGTCGGACGCCTTGCCTTCACGTTTGTAATATCCACCAGGAATTTTACCTGCAGCAGAAAAAAGTTCGCGATAGTCCACCGTCAACGGCAGAAACCCCGGGAACTCTTTTGATGGCGCAGAAACAACCGTTGACAGAACGATAGTGCCGCCGCACTTAAACCAAACTGCACCATCAGCTTGATCCGCAACTTTACCTATTTGGACTTCATAACCAAACTCATCAAAACGAAACGTTTTCACCATTCCTGAAACCTATATTTGTTTTTAAAGAAGCGGCCAAGCGACTATAGTAAGCGTTCAATAGTACTGGAAATGTAACTATTTACGCAGGCCGAGTCTATCAATTAATTCTTTATACTTAGCGACATTATTGCGTTCCAGATAGCGCAAGAAGCCTCTTCTACGGCATACCATTTTCAAAAGACCTCTCTTTGAGCTGAAATCTTTTGCATTCTTTTGGCAATGCTCAGTAAGTTGACGAATTGTTTTAGTCAACAATGCAATCTGAACTTCTACAGACCCAGTATCCTGTGGTCCTTGAGCAAAGTCCTTAATAATCTGATTTTTTTCGTCTTTCTCTAGCAACATGGCTCGATCCTTATTATGCGATTTAGTTCTTATTTAATTTACCATGTCCATTACTGCGGCACTGGTAGGCGCGAGCGGACTTGAACCGCTGGCCCCTGCTACGTCAAAGCAGTGCTCTACCACTGAGCTACGCGCCTGTGTCATATTCATTCTAAACATCCTGTGATTCGCCATGCTCTTCTTGTTGAGCCTGGCGTTCCAGATCGGCAAGATCATCACCCAGGTACTTGCCCTTAAAGGTTTTGATGCCCGTACCTGCAGGAATAAGCTTACCTACTATTACATTTTCCTTCAGACCGTAGAGATTGTCTACTTGTCCACCTATTGCAGCTTCAGCCAAGATACGCGTTGTTTCCTGGAATGATGCCGCCGAGATGAAGCTTTCTGTTCCCAGAGAAGCTTGAGTAATACCCATCAATACTGGTCTTGCTGCAGCAACTTTCTTGCTTTGAGCTCTTAACGCCGCATTAACAGCTGCAAAATGAATTCTGTCTACGCGGTCGCCTATCAAGAAGTCGCTTTCGCCCGGATCTATCACTCGAACACGACGCATCATCTGACGCACAATAAGTTCAATATGACGATCATTGATATCAACACCTTGTAAGCGGTAAATTGCTTGTACCTGGCCTACTAGATATTTTTGTACAACATCAGGCCCAAGAATACGTAACATATCATGCAATACAGGTGAGCCTGTAGTCAGCTGATCACCCGCATTCACGTATTCTCCGTTAACCACGTTAAGCTGTTTGCCACGAGGAACGAAATAATCGTACGATTCTGCGCCCGATACTACGCTTACCTTACGCAAGCCTCTATGCAGACCACCGATAACTACTTCACCATCGATATCCGAGATGATTGCAGCATCTTTTGGCGCACGAGCTTCAAATAATTCTGCTACGCGTGGCAAGCCACCGGTGATATCTTTCGCTTTTGAAGCTTCGCGTGGTACTTTTACCATCACGTCACCAACTTCTATGTGTTGGCCATCGCTTACGCTTAAATATGAACCTGCTGGCAAGAAGTAGTGTGCCAATTCTTCTTCATCAGCACCTTGAATGCTCAATGCTGGCTGATACTTCTCACCACGTGCATCAGAAACGATATAATTTGATTTACCTGTAGCTTCGTCAATACGCTCTTGCACCGTTACATTCTCAATGAGATCAACAAAGCGAATGATACCTGCTTTTTCGGTAAGCAATACTTTGCTTGATGCATCCCATTCTGCAAGCTTGGTGCCGATCTTAATGTTTTGCTTATCAGCTACAAGTACAATAGAACCATATTCAAGGTCATGACGTTGCAATTCACGGCCGTCACCGGTCAGAATACGCAATCTTGCCTTACGGCTCATAACCACTTGTTGCCCATGACGGTTTGTAACGGTACGTATACCACGCCATTCAACAATACCATCAGATTTAGCTACAAAGTATGGTTGCTCACTCAAACCGCTTGCCGTACCACCAATATGGAACGTTCTCATGGTAAGCTGTGTACCAGGTTCACCAATCGATTGCGCTGCGATAATACCAACCGTGGTGCCAATATCTACCAGGCGACCCTTGGAAAGGTCATAGCCATAGCATGATACGCACACACCGCGGCGGGCTTGGCAAGTCAATGATGAACGTACGCACACTTTTGAAGCTGCTGAATTTGCAAGCTTCAAAACGCCATCTTGGTCTACAACAGTTCCCTGCTTGTGTATAAGTTCACCGGTAACCGGATCTTTTATATCTGCAGCAAGAACACGCCCAAGCGTACGATTAGCGAGTGCATAAATTACGTCACCAGATTCTTTGAGATCTTCGAGCTCAATGTATCCGAGTGTCTTACAATCTTGTGTAGTTATGACAACATCTTGTGCAACGTCCACTAAGCGTCGAGTCAGATAACCAGAGTTTGCTGTTTTAAGCGCTGTATCCGATTGACCTTTACGTGCACCGTGTGTGGAGATAAAGTATTCAAAAACGCGCAGACCTTCTTTAAAGTTGGTTTTAACCGGCGTTTCCATAAT
>JAGVMI010000012.1 GCA_020053845.1 Candidatus Babeliales bacterium | reverse complement strand
CTGCAAATCGTGCCATGGATCATTGATTGCGAGCAGCATGTGTGTAGGCGTTGCCGGCATGATTATTTTTTATCTGTTGTCATCCATACACACTAAAAATCACTGTACAAAAAAGAGCTGTTGCTAAACCTACTTTGTAAAGCGGCTTTTTCATTGTAAGTATATGCTTTATAATGCATAGTAAAGCCGCTTGTAAGCAATCTGCAAAATAAGGACGCTCTATGAAAAACTATTTTTTGTACGCGCTCATGATGATGAGCATGCAGAGTATGATTCGTGCATGTGAAGCTGATAGCACAATCTCTTCTCGAACTAAAGCACATGAAATCTATAAACAGACTTTAGCTCTCCAGCTGCGTGCGGATGTGCTAGAAAAAAAGCAAAATAAAAATTTTGATTTTAATATAATTTTATCGCCAGAAGTTTTTGAGACGCCGCTTAAGGAATTACACGCGTTGATTGAAAAAAAAGATTGGACAAATGACGATATCACCAAGCTTGCGGAGTATGATAGAAAGATTGGGCGGTGGCAAGCAGACGTGCTTCAAGATGAACGGTGTTGCAACGTTTGCTGTGAAAGCGAAGCAAAAATAGCGTGCATTGAAAAGCAAAAAGAGATTATTAAAGCGAAGTCCGTGCACGATATGCAGATGTTTGCTTGCATCCAAAAAGCTGTGTACATAGTTGTGCCAATTGTTGGTGCAATATGTCTTTGGTATTCAATGAAATCTGAGCAAAGCAATGATAAGCAAGCTACTCACCGTAATTAACATGAGTATATGCAGCAAAAAAGATATAAGCCCGCTTTATTGAAAAGGCGGGTTTTTTTATGCGCAATAAGTATACTAGGAGCGCACAATACATACTAAGCAGCGTGAATAACTATCATTATAAAGAGGTATTGCTATGAAGATGAAATTACTGGGAGCATGTTTGAGCGTAAGCCTGCTTCTTCCTACGCCAGCAATATATGGATGCGGCTTACCACCTTTAGTTGATGACTCGGATTGTAAGAAAATTCGTCTTGTTATCTTAGCTTTAAATGTAGCTGCTGTGGCAGCTATCGCGTGCTATTTTTATGCGAAGAAATCTAAGTGCCAGCAGCACAAGCATGAGTGTTGTAAGCACAACGCGTAACTGCGTAAATACATTATTGCATGCTTTCTGGGCGCATGTATGATGCCTGGAGCGTGTGCATCAGGTTTAATAGAGGTATTGCTATGAAGATAAAATTACTGGCATCGTGTTTGGGTGCGAGCCTACTTTTTCCTACGCCAGCGCTGTATACTTCTGGCTATGGCGCGGGTTATGGAGCTAGAGGTATGAGAACCAAGCAGCGTTCTCTTATCGAGAGTGTTCTAACCGTAGCTGGCATGACATTCATCGCATACTATATATACACAAAATACTACAAACACCAACACCACAAACATGAGTGCTGTAAGCACAACGGGTAATTACGCAAGCACGTGATTGCATGCTCCCCAGGCGCATGTATGATACCTCGGGAGCGTGTGCATCAGACTCAATAAAGGAATGCATGTGAATAAGATATATGCGGCAGCAGTATTCTGCCTTTCAGCCTATCTGAATATCACGGCAGTACGTGTTGAGATGAGCTGGGAATATCGCAATAGCCCCATGCCAAATCCATTTATGCGCTGCTACTATGCGTGTTACTACTCAGCTAATCCAACAAGGGCTTTGCACGATGGTTTGCTGCATGGAAATGATCTGTCGTGCATAGATATAGAAGCGCGTATGCGCGATTCTCGGGATATGATCTTGCTTTCACGTAAAGCAGCAAAGGTATTGCCAGCTATCTTATTGTGTAGCTATGCAATGATCTGCTGCTTTTTTCTACCAAGTGCTGATCAACAAGCGCGCCAAGCAAATGCGCGTATGAGCGCTCCTCGCGCGTGAATTATTCTTTATGCATCAGATTTTTACTCTTGTTATACCTTAAAAGGAATTGATCGTGTATGTGTTGATAGCTCTTCTTCTTGTGGCATGTTGCCAGAATGTGACGGCTATGGAGTTTGATAAATCTACAAGCGCAGCTCAAACATCAGTTTCGCCAAAAGATATGGTAAAAACTGCTCGTGAACAATGGAAGGAGGCCGCTAAAAAAGGTGTATTGAATAATTGGACAGCCCCCGATGATGCACCAGCATGGTTTGAGGCGCCTGCGCTGGCAGAAGTTATGAAAAGTGAGCAGCCAGATCAAAAGGCGCATGCTATTAGTAATGAAGTGTTTGATATGTTTTCTCGTCTGCAACGTGCAGGGCGCACTTTTCTTGAAATAAGGCAGCTTTGTTCTACTCAAGCAGCATCTGTATTATACCCTGATCTTAAAAAGGCATATGATGAGTTTATAAGCAGAAAAGATAAGGCGTTGGCGTATGAAGCGTTGAATCTTTTAGACGATGTTGTTACGCAAGCAACAAAACAAGAGCTTGTTTCACTGAGCAACAAAGATAGTGTGGACAACTATATTACAAACATTGAAAATCAAGCGACACAGATAATTGCAGACACCCAGGCTGTGGAAAAAGAACTAACGCAAAAAAATATACATTATACAGACTACACAGAGCGCATGAAAAAGCATGCACAATGCATTGCATCATTAAAGCAAAAACAGACATGGGATGCTCAAGATTGCTTGAAGATTTGCTCATTGCAGCAAGATTCAGAGCAGTTAAAGAAGCAGCTGGAATTTAAAAAAAGTCAGCTTAATACATATCACCAAAGGCAAGAAGCTGTAGAGAAGCTTGATCGCGAACTTGCGCCCTTACATTTTCAAAGACGCGTGATAACAGCTGTAGCAACATGTGTAGCTGTAGGCATTTGCATAGTGCAAATTATATCTATGCGCAAAAAATATAAGGATGATGAAGAAGTGCGTGCACATTAAATGTAGCGTGGAGAATAATCTGTGAATATTGTTCGTGTGGCTTTCATAGGTGCGTGCAT
>JAGVMI010000089.1 GCA_020053845.1 Candidatus Babeliales bacterium | reverse complement strand
GTGCTCTTCCGATCTGTTCCAGGATGGCATGCACTATCGCAGCAGATAGTCGCGATGTGGCCTGAAAATGCAGATATTATTGAGCTCTGTACCGATGAGCATGATGTACTCACGAATGTGCAGCGCTACATGCTTATGAAAGATGATTATTGGAAAGTGGCGCGCGCGCTTTCTTGCGAAAAAGTTGGGTGGGCTTCTCGCTTTTGTAACTTTGAAGATGCACAAGTAAAGTGCTTTGATACTCTCACGAAGATGAGGGAATCAATTGATGCTGTTGGGAGCAACATTGTAAGCATTGAGTGTCCAGAAACCCTTTGGGCAAATATAAGTATTATTCTTGAAGCTTCACAAGATATCGCGCAAGCGGCTGAGAAGCTTAGTGGCGCATCTGATTCAATCCACAAAACGTTTGTTCAAGAGCTTGAAAAAGATATACGCGATGATTTGGAAAATCTTGCTCGTGTGTGTGCATGGGAGCAAGATAAAAAAGATCGCAAAACTGCGTTGTTGCAACGCTTTGCAGTTGATAATATTGGCATCAAGGATGCGCTAGTGGCTTTGTATGATGTGAATGTGTTATGTGATGATGTATTGCATAGCGCTGTACGGCAAGCGTGCCAAGAGTTTAGCGCGTATCAACTTGCATCAGGCACTATTGGAAACCTGAATTGGTGGACGCAGCAGTACGATGATGCTAAGGACTGTGAATCGCGTTGCCGTATTGCAAAAGATCTTCTTGAATTATGGAATAACGTAAAATCGGGTTCTCAGAAACTTTTGCCGGTAAAAACAAGCAAGCCACATGATTTGTCTGTTAATCCGCGTACAGAGCTTACTTTTTCGCAGCACATGATGCAGGTTGCATGCCAGTATTGGTATGTAGCAGCGCCAGCAGCAGCGGGACTTACTTATATTGGTTACAAGTTGTACACGGGGTACCATCGCAAGGGCACAGACGAATCGCATCAATAAGTGGGGCGGTTAGTTTTTTAAGCGTTGTCATGTGAGCTGAGTGTGTTATAGTGATTAGTGGTAGCAACATACGGCTCGAAGAGTAAGCAGATTAAAAGAGCAGTGATGGCACACCAGCACGAACGTCCGATTGTAATCGTCATCGGCACGCGTCCTGAAGGTATAAAAATGGCACCGGTGTATCATGCCTTAAAAGCGGCAGGATTACCGGTGCTTTTGTGTTCAAGTGGACAACACAAAGCATTGCTCCATGATGTGTTTGATCTTTTTGAGATTGTTCCTGATGTATCATGGGCTATTATGCGCCCTGGGCAAGATCTTTTCTATCTTACGCATGCAGTGCTCAATCATGCAAAGCAGTATTTTCAAGAAGTTAATCCGCGCCTCATACTGGTACAGGGCGACACTACCACTGCTATGGCTGCAGCATTATGTGCATTTTATCTACACATTCCTGTAGGGCATGTGGAAGCTGGCTTGCGCACCGATGATATCATGCATCCATTTCCCGAAGAGATGAATCGCCGCATTATTAGTTTGGCAACTGCGCATCATTTTGTGCCAACCACACTTGCTCAGGATCAGCTATGCCGCGAGCATATTCGCAGTGATAGAATACATTGCGTGGGCAATACCGTGGTAGATGCGTTGTATCAGTTAAAGCAGGCTATTACTGCCGGCAGTGTGCATGTATCGCCTCTTTTGCGCGAGCGCATAGAACATGCGCGTATGCATGGTAAGCGTATTATTGCAATTACGTTACATCGGCGAGAACTATTAGAGCAGGGCGTTGAGCATGTACTTGCTACGCTCAAGCGCTATTTTGATACTCATGAAGATGCCTATGGCATATATGCATATCATCCTAATCCTGCAGTTGTACGTGCAATAGGCAATGTAGGGCTTGCTGCATGCGGTAATGTATGGCTGAGCGAGCCGTTTGCATATCCGGATATGGTATATCTGCTTGATGCGGCAACATGCGTGGTGACTGATTCAGGTGGTTTGCAAGAAGAAGCGGTAAGCTTAGGCAAAACAGTATTGGTACTGCGCGATAAAACAGAGCGCATGGAAGGCGTGCTCGCGGGATATGCACATTTAGTAGGCACTGATCCCCAAGCTATTTATCAGGCGCTTGAGCATCATGCAGTGCAGCATCAGCAGGCGTCAGGTGATGTACATGTATATGGCGATGGTAAAGCGTCAGAGCGCATAGCGCAGATTATTAAAGAGCACTATTATTCGCACATGGATGAAGCATGTGCACATGAAGCAAGGAAAGTAGGCATGGAAAGCGTATGTGTTGTTGGTCTTGGTTACATAGGATTGCCCACTGCATTGCTTGCAGCGCGCTGTGGATATGACGTTGCAGGCTATGACATTGATGCAAGTCGTGTTGAGCGTATTAATCAAGGCAACCCAGTTATTTGCGAGCCCGAGGTGTACGAGCATTTGATTGTTGCACTTGAGGGGAAAAATTTTAAAGCACATACTGCCGTACACGCAGCACGCTACTTTATTATTGCGGTACCTACTCCTATTACCCACGATAAAAAAGCTGATTTGAGTGCTGTATTTGCAGCAGCAGATGCGATTGTGCCAGTTCTTGAGTCGGGCAATGTGGTAATTATCGAATCGACCATATCGGTAGGCACCACTGAGCGTATAGCAGAGTATCTTGCGCAAAAAACAGGCTTGTGCGCAGGAAAAGATTTTTATGTAGCGCACTGCCCTGAGCGTGTTTTGCCTGGCAAGATTTTCAAAGAACTTGTGAGCAATGATCGCTTGATAGGTGGTGTAACTCCTGCATGTGCGCGAGCTGCGCGGTTGTTTTATGAGCCGTTTGTGAAAGGCGAGCTGCATGTTACGCAAGCGCGTATGGCAGAGCTTGTGAAGCTTGTTGAAAATAGCGCACGTGATGTAGAGATTGCATTTGCTCATGATGTAGCATCAATGGCGCAAGAGCTATCGCTTGATCCTTATGAAGTAATTGAACTTGCAAATAAGCATCCGCGTGTGAATATTTTGCGTCCAACGTGCGGTGTTGGTGGGCATTGCATTGCAGTTGATCCGTGGTTTTTAGTGGAAGGCTTTCCACAGAGCACACAATTGCTCAAAGCGGCGCGCATGGTAAATGATGCGCGGCCTTATCAACTAGGAGCTCTTATTGAGCACGCTGCACGTGCAATTGAAAAAGAAAATGGCATTCCCTGTACGGTACTATTGCTCGGAGCTACGTACAAACCAAACGTTGATGATTTGCGTGAATCACCAGCATTGCATGTTGGAGCATATCTTAAAGAACATAACGTCAATGTGAGTATTACTGATCCGCATGCAGATCAAGATCAGCTTGCACGTCAGACTGAAGTAACCATAACAACGCTGAATGCAGGTATACAACGTGCAGATCTTGTGGTATTTCTTGTTGCGCATGATCGCTTTAAAACTATTGATCGTGCATTGCTAGAACATAAAAAAGTGTTAGACTTCTGTGGGATTCTGTACGAATCTCGCAAACTACATGCGCAGCGCGATACAACTTTCTGGCCGGCGCATAGCGCACTTGATTTTTTTATCGTCAACCAACAACAAGTGACATCTACCTCCAGTGGCGACTAAGGCTAATCCGTTAAAGGACGAGGTGTATGAGACAAGTGTTTCTCGATAAAGGAAGTTTAGCAGTTCAAGAGATGGCGCAGCCCCTCCTTCAAGATCAAGCGGTGCTTGTACTTGTCTCGTATTCATTTATTGGGTCTGATACCGATATTGCTACTGTTGCAAGTACGCAAACAGGCTTGTTTGATAATGTGCCTCGCAAAGTAAAAATGATTCTTGATGCGGCAGTAACTTCTGCTCGTGCACGGCGCCCCAGTCGTGTGATACAATCTCTTGGCTACTCATGTACAGGGCAGGTAATTGCAACGGGCAAAAAAGTTACGCATGTGCGCCCAGGAGATTTTGTAGCATGTGCTGGCGCAGGATACGCGCATCATGCCGATCTTGCAGTGGTTCCCGATCATCTAGTAACACGTCTTTCAAGCAAAGAATTATTGAAAAAAGCGAGCGTAGCAACTGTCGGTTCAGCAGCATTGCATAGTGTGCGCAGAGCCCAACTGCAGCTTGGAGACCGCGTTGCGGTTATTGGACTTGGGCTACTTGGCCAACTTATTATACAGTGCGCCAAAAAATCTGGTTGTCGTGTGTTCGGTACCGATATTATTCCTGAACGCATAGCAGATGCCTATACAGTTGGTGCAGATCGCGCATTCCATGCATCCAATGATGATGTGCTGCACGAAGCAGCATTGTTTACGCAGCACAGTGGTTTTGATGTGACCATTATTGCCGTTGATAGTGCAAGTAATGATCTTGTGCAGCGAGCAATGGAGATCACACGGCGGCGCGGCAGAGTGATTATTGCAGGTGACATTGGGCTTTCAATTAGTCGCGAGCCATTTCATGAAAAAGAGATTGATCTGAGCATGGTGTGCGCACATGATTACATGACACGCGCTTATACTGATAATGCAGATCGCCGTCCTGGGCGTTGGAGTTATGAGGCATGGAGCGAGCAGCGCAACATGCAAGAAATTGTTTCGCTTATTGAAAATAATGAGCTACACGTCAGTATTTTCACTAAAGAAGAGGCGACGCTCAATACCCTTGATGAAGCGTATGTACGCATTAAAGAAAAGCGAACGTATGGCGTTGTGCTCTCATGTGTAGCAGAAACAAATCAAACAGATGATATGCGCGTGGAACATCATCGTGCACGTATTCAACTGCAAACTACCAGTGCACATTGTTTTGTGCCTGCGCAGCGGGAAACAGTGCGCGTCGGCGTTATTGGTGTGGGTAGATTCGCAAAAGAGCGCCTTATGCCCGTGCTTGCGCGTATGCGTGGAGTAACTATCGACGCTCTTGCAGATCCTGATGCCACAAATGTACATGCTGCGGGAAAATTATATAATGCCACATCGGTGTGTACGAGCGATCTTGAATTGCTCAGGCAAGATTCTGTAGATGCTGTAGTGATTGCATCGCCTCATCGCTATCATGCGCGTCAGACATTGAATGCACTGCGTGCAGGAAAAGCAGTATTTGTTGAAAAGCCATTGGTGACAGACGAAGCAGAGCTTGAAGAGCTAACGCAGTATCTTAAAGCTAATCCGCACGCACCTTTGTGCGTTGATTTTAATCGGTCAGTATCGCCTTTTATCATGGCAATTAAAAGTGCAATAGCAAAGCGTCAAACGCCACTTATGATGCACTATCGCATCAATAGTAGCTTCTT
>JAGVMI010000088.1 GCA_020053845.1 Candidatus Babeliales bacterium | reverse complement strand
GCCTCCGTTAGCTATGGTGCAGAATGCGCAACCTAGTTGCAACAGAGTTGCAGATACTTCATAGCCATACGAAAGAGAAATTATAGATTGCTTAGACCATGAAGCAGGCGAATTTACAAAGCCTTTATGTTCGCCTGGTAAATCAATGCCGGTTTTTTTCCCAAATCCTAAACGTACATAATGTTCATAGAGATGTTCTGATAAGCGCTGTGCAACAATTGCAATGCCAATGTTATTGGAGTTTGCAACCACTGTGGTAAAAGGTGCTATCCCTAGCGAGTGCACGGTGTTGATGGTGCGGCCATCAATAACAGTCGATTTAGTATTTCTGCAGTCAATAAGTTCATCGGGAGTTACCACGCCTTCTTCTAATGCGGCCATTGCAGCAAATACTTTAAATACAGAGCCAAGTTCATAACTATCGCTGATAGGGCGATTTTTAACCAGCGATAAGTCATACAGATCTCCCGACTGCGGATCAAAGTGAGGATAGCTCACAAGCGCAAGGATGTCGCCATGATCGGGATCAAGAACAAGTGCTGCACCTTCCTGTGCACCAAATGTTTCTACTGTTTTGCGTACGCATTCATCAACGAGAAATTGTAGATCGGCATCAATGGTCAGTTGAATCGGTTTGCCTTCTTGACCTTGAGATTGCATATGTTTTTGAAAGTAAAAGCATCCAGAACGGGCATCTTTTTCAAGGCAGTATAGTGTGGGTGTGCCCATAAGCAGATCATTGCATTGATATTCAATGCCGCACAATCCTTCATTATCAAGTCCAGTGAGTCCGACTACCGGCGTAGCTGCAGCAATAGGATAGAATCTACTTGCTTCGCGCAGTAGGTGTATATCGGGGTGAGCTTGTAAGGAAAGCAGACCTTGGTGCTCAGGAGAGAGGCGGCGTTTGATGTACATAAATTGGCGATCTGGCTTTGATTGCAGGCGCTCATATGCATGAGGAAAATGCTGAGCAAGAAATGCATAGAGCGTATCGGGATTTTTAAGATTACATGGTGTAATGAAGGCTGAAAGGCACTCGGTATTGAGTGCTAGATACTGTTTTCCTGTGCGATCAAGAATAGGCGCACGTGGGGGCATGCTTGTGAGGTGCATAAAATATTGTTGCGATCCCAATGATGAAAAAAAGACTGCATCTTTGATCTGTATGCAATATAAATTTGCGAGAATAATGAAGTAAGCAAAAGCAAAAAGAGCAAAAACAATGCCGGCATACGTTTTATGTAGTCTTATCATGGGCTGCTACTCGTCTGACCTGCTTGAGCGTGATGGGCTGCATGCCAAGTTCTTGCTGTGCGTACCGCTTGATCTCCATGTGATTTTTGAGGCAGCAGAGTTGCGTGGTCAATTCTTGTTGACGCTGAGTGAGAAGCTCAAGAGTTCGTTCATTTTTTTGCTTGCGAAACGTTTCGCGCACCACCAATGTTTGGCGATAAATGTGCATGAAAATGAAGGTAACATGTGTAGCTACAAAAAGTGCGGCGAATGTATTTCGTTTCATATAAAAACCCTCCCACGGCATGACTAGCATACTATGGGAGGGTTGTGTGCATGCAAGAGATATAAGAGGTTACCAGGTGTAGTTCATACCAAAGTGTACCTCATATGCCGTTTCTCGACGCTCAGGATCTGTAGGATCTGAACGTGGGTCAATCTTAAAGCCCCAATCGATACGTACCGGCATCGGCTGCAACAAGCGTAAACCAAAACCTACCGCATGGCGATAGTCGAAATTATTTCCTGAAACGAAATCAGCTGACACGTTGCTTACAAATGGGTTGTCCCAACCAGCGCCACCATCGTAGAAGAGTACGCCCTTCATATTAAAGTCGGGTGTGATAGGGAATATAAGTTCCACGTTGGTGAACATTGCTTTTTTGGAACCAATGGTGTCACCCAAGAATTTAGGGCCGATCTGACCAAAGAGATAGCCTCGCACACTGTTTTGACCACCAATATGATACAACTCACCAAACGGTACTGCATGGCTGCCAAATGGTATGGTGCAACCTACATAACCGTGGATATGAAATACGAGATTATATTCATCAATAAGTGGAGTAAACCAGTGTCCCTCAAGGTTCATTTTGTAATACGCAATCGATTCTTTGCATCCGGGGAAGGTGAACTTTGAGAACAATCTCCACCGATGTCCGCGTGATGGATGTATAGGATGATTAACTTTGATTTGCTCAATACTATTTGCAAACCACCCAAAACGCCCGGGCCTGAATTCACGATCAAGAATGTATTGATAATCAGCGTTTGCCTGTAGGCCGCCGCCTGGAATAGATGCGTGTGGCTTTTGCTCATAATGAATATCATCAACACCAAACGTGCTGAGTATGCGTACATCGCCCCACACTGGCCACTGCGGCGGTGTGATAAATCCAAATGTAGAACCAAATCCTGTCAGCTTTTCGTTCACCGGACGCGGATTGATATTACGCAATTCATCATACGTTGGACGTTTGTGATACACATCAAGTGCGCCAGAAAGGGGCTTATCAAAGAGCCAGTTTTGCGCAAGATGCATGTTTACCGTCTGCTCATCTTTTGCCCAGCTTGCTTCGATATTAAAGTCGATACCCATACCAAACAAGTTGGTATCTGCAAGAGCACCCTTTACTGAAAGGCCTGATGATGGAGAACGTAAATCTACGCCCGAGCCACCAAACCCTGCCTGCACGTTGAAGCTACCTGTTTTGGCTTCGTTCACAATCAGATCAAGATCTGCCTCATCTTCACTGATACGATGAATCTTCCAGCTCACGCCATCGCGTTGTTCAAAATAGCCAAGCGATTGCACGTTTTGCGTGGTCAGTTCCATTGCTCCATTTGAAAGCAGTCCGCCTTCTTCCACCAGGATGTGGCGGCGAATTACTTTATCGCGTGTTTTACGGTTACCACGAATGGTTACGCGATTAAGGCGCACCTGCTTGCCAAGTTCAGAGATGAAGTTAATGGATACTGTTTTCGTGTCTTCATCAAGCTGAATTGACGGATCGATGTGAGCAAAAATGTATCCCTCATTACCCCAAAGCATCTCAAGTGTTTTGATTGCTTGCATGAGGCGATCACGTGAGTAGTATTCGCCTGGGCGTAATGGGATAGAAGCTACCACTAATTCGTCAGGTACAATATCATGTCCGGAAGCAGTGATGGTACCAAGTGTGTAGCGAGCGCCTTCTTCTATCTCAAACGTGATATCGACTTTCTTTGATGCATCATCGATTACCGTATCTATATCGATAACTTTAGCCTGCATGTAGCCGCGGTTTTGATACAGCTGCTCGATCATGTATTTGTCGCCTTCAAGACGCTCAGGCATGAATGTTCCCGAACGATCAAGAAAGCCAAGCAACCAATCTTCGCGAGAGAATGTAGTGCTGCGTAATTCTTTATCGCTTATTTCATTGTTGCCAATGAAATTCATGCGACGAATTGAAGAAGCTTTACCTTCTTTCATAGTGAACGTGGCGATTGCTTTGCCATCGTAATCTACGTCCAGATTAGTATCGACAATCGCATCGTTGTATCCACGCTCGCGATAGAGCTTGATAATTTGCTGTGCAAATACTTTGAGCTCTTCTTCGCTGATTGATGGCACATCGAAATCAATCTTCTTGCGCATCTCAGATACCGGAACAGCTCCGTTGCCCACAAAGTTGATATCTTTGAGTGGAATTTTTTCTTCCACTATGACGTGCAGATTGATGCGATCGGCACCAACATTTTCGCCTTTGAGAGTGATATTGCGAAATCTGCTGATTCCAAAATAAAGATTGCTAATGAGTGTGCGCGCTTTGCTCGGATTGAATACTTCACCCACCTTATAAGGAATATGGCTCAGTATTGCTTCAGAAGGAGTAAGCTGATTACCATGCACCACAATCTTTTCGATACGGCGAGGTAATCCTGAGGCAGGCACATACGATTGATCATCTGCTTCGTCACTATCGTCATCATCCTCTTGATCGTCTATATCGTTATCATCAGCATCAGTTGGATCATCCTCATCATCAATTTGTAATGTGAGTGAGTCATCTTGCGATGCTGAATTTTTTTGTACTTGTTCTTTTGCAACCGATCGTGCACCTGATGCATCGCGCGCGGCGTTGCATAGAAGTTTAGCGGTTGGCACCATCAAAAGGTGCACACCCAAACAAAGGTGAAAAGCTTGTTTACGTAAGAAACTAATAGGCATATCTACGCTCCTGCCTTTTCTGAAGCTGTCGCGCGCATAGCGATTTGGTTGTAAGTGAGATCAAGGGAATATCCTACTCTTTTTTATGAAATTGACTAGTGTGGGTGCAGCTTTTCGACTACACTGAGCCATGAAGCAAGCGTAGTGCGCAGTGTTATCAAACGCGTTAGTTACACACTAAAGTAGGGTGATAATCAGTATGTTAAAGATAACTAATACCCTCAGTGGAAAAAGAGAAGAATTTCATGTACCCGATCGCAAGGTGCGTCTTTATGTATGTGGAGTGACGCCTTATGATCATGCTCACTTAGGGCATGGGCGTTGTTATGTATCCTTTGATGTATTGCTACGTGTGCTTGCTTTTCTAGGATATGACGTTACTTATTGTCGTAACTTTACTGATATTGACGACAAACTTATCAATCGCGCAGCTAAAGAAACAGGTGATGAGCTTCGCTACAAAGAAATAGCTGATCGCTACATTGCATCGTATAAAGAAGATATGCATGCGCTCAACTGTATTGCGCCTGCGTATGAGCCGCGTGTTACAGATAATATTCCGCAAATCATTGCATTTATTGAAGATCTGATTGCCTCAGGGCATGCGTATGCAGTTGACGGAGACGTCTATTTTAATATTCCTACATTTCCTCAGTATGCAGCACTATCAAAGCATGATGTGCATGATCTGCGTGCTGGAGCGCGTGTTGAGCTTAATGATAGAAAAAAAGATCCGCTTGATTTCGCATTGTGGAAAGGTGAAGCAGAGGGGACGTTCTGGAAAAGCCCATGGGGATATGGCAGACCCGGCTGGCATATAGAATGCTCAGCTCTTGCGCGTACCTATTTAGGCGATCAGATTGATATTCATTGCGGAGGCATGGATCTTATCTTTCCGCATCATGAAAATGAAATTGCGCAGTCTGAAGCAGTCACCAAAAAAACATTCTCGCGCTATTGGATGCATAATGCGCATGTGTTTGTAAATAAAGAAAAAATGTCCAAATCATTGGGCAACTTTTTTACACTCAAAGATATTTTTGCGCAATATGATCCGATGGTGGTTCGTTTTTATTTTCTCAACCATCAGTATCGTGCACCATTAGATTTTTCATTTGAGTCATTGGCTCAAGTACAAAAGACATATCAGCGCCTTGTACGTGCTTTCGAGCAGGTCAATCAAGCGCTTGCTACCAAGCACGCTGCTCAGCAGTCGCCCATAGTCACGCGCATGCTTGAGTTTGTGCTTGATGATCTGAATACAGTTGGCGCATTGGGTGTACTTTTTGAAGAGTTGCCAGCTCTAGCTCATGATGAACAAGAAAAAGCAGCAGTATATTGGTTTTTACGTGAAGTATTTGGGCTTACGCTTGTTCCTCTTGCACAGCCTGTTGTGGAGATGACGCCACAAATCAAGGCGTTGCTTGATGCGCGTGATGCTGCGCGCGCGGCAAAAGACTGGAAACGTGCTGATGAGCTTCGCGATGAACTCAGATCGCTTGGTTTTGAGATTCAGGATAAAAAGCTTAAGTAATGCCGATGATAAGCGCCCGCTTTTGCGGGCGTTTGTTTTAACCACACATCATTTTCAAGCACACTACCTACGAGGCATCTCACGGTTATCAAGGGGGAGAGGATGCAATGGTAGTTTCTGTTTTGTGTGCAATTCTGACGGTTCTTTGTGCGTATTGGACCGTGGAAGTCAATCGCTCTTATGCGCATATTGATCTTGATACACTCACATTCATGGATTTTTTGTGTCCAGGATCGCGCGTGTTGGGCGCGGTGAATTGTGATCCGCGGGATGCTGCTAACTGCGATCTGCTGGGTTATTTGTGTGGTAAGCAGGGCGGCTCTCACATATATAATGATGCGTGGTGGTCCGCTCCATCCAGTGTGATAATGGTTAGGCTTGCGGTAGCGCGTGGCGCTAATCCGAATGCTTCTGCTTTTGGCGTTAGTGCAATCACGAGAGCACTTGATGTGGGCAATGAGAAGCTCCTCGAGTACCTGCTGAATGATTGTGGAGTGGATCCTAATCAGACAATTAGTGATTGTGGCAATCCACTTCTTTTTGCAGCGCGAAGCATTCCGACTGCAAAAATATTGGTTGAACATATTGGTGATCCTACTGCACGTGAGGTATATATTAACAAGCGCAACAAGCATAAAAGCAATGTGTTGCATGCAGTATGCGAGTGCTCGACACATTCGTGGCTTCTTATTCCTTGGTACTGCGATCACGGGCTTACACCTCCTTATGAAGCGCTCTATGATTGGACTCCTATACATTCACTTGCTGCGTGCATACGCCGGCGAGATGAGCTTGATATGCATAATGCATTATTAAGTTTGCTGGAAGCAGGCATAGATCCTGAAAAAAAGGAAATGGTGAGAGGCAAAACTGCGCGACAAATAGCGCAAGAAGGGCTTGATTGCAACTTAGGTGGATTGCTTCAAGAATACAAGCAAAAATATGATACGTTTTTTAAAGTGCTTGATATGCACAAAGAAAAGGTTAAGCAAGCTCAAGAACTTGCTGACAAGCTTAAAAACGTCAGCATAAAAAAGTGAAGTTGTGATAAATAAAAAGGCTCCTGACATCAGGAGCCTTTTCTTTTGGGGAAATCTGCAACTACCCAAGATAGGCGGTTATTTTTTCTTTGAGCATATCTTTGCTCATGTAGCCTGTTTCGCGGCCTTTGATTTGGCCATCTTTAACAAAGATAAATGTTGGTACTGAAGTAACGCCCAACTGAATGGATACTTCGCGCGCTTCATCAACGTTGAGCTTTGCGAACTTATAGGTTGAGCCATGTTCGCGCTCAAGCTCTTCAAATACAGGCGCCATCATTTGGCAGGGCCCGCACCAGCTTGCGTATACATCAAGGACTACTGGTTGTGAAGCGCTTAACACTTCTTTTTGAAAGTTATCTTGCGTAATCGCTACCGCCATCATAATTCCTTATCAGTAGTGCTATGCACATACATACGATTGTCATAAGAGTACTCTACTATAGCAACAAACCTTGAAACATGCATGTGCTTTTTTATGCAGCGGACGCTGCACTGGCTGCTGGTGCTTCCTGAGGCTGCACAATGGGAGCTTTTTCTAGTGTAATGTCAGCTTTTTTCGTAGCTCGTTGTCTTTTGCCGTTTGGCCTTTCCGGCTGGATAAGGCATTGGCCTGTTTCATCATCGCGTACGCAGAATCCGTCAATGGTAAGTGTTTTGACAGCAGGTAGTGGAACCTTCTTTTCTTCAGGCCCAGAATCTGAAATGCCATGGCACCAAATTTTTGTTGAACGGCTTATTAAGTACGATGTTTGTGAGCCGCCTTTTGAGATGACGCTGATTTCAACGTAGTAGAGTGCGCGTTTACTGTCGTCGCGTCGATACACCCATTGCTGGTGAGCATTTGGCACTTTGATTTCTTTGATCTCATTAAGATCTATGTAGGTTACTACGAGATCTGATGAGGGATCGATATCTAACGGGATTTCTTCAATGCTGACTTTTTGTCTTTTTTTTGTAGTGATTTTTTCTTTATCAACATCTTGAGGACGCTCATAAACAGGGATCTGCTTATACTTGCCTTCAATGGATATATTTTCAACATTTGTTGTATTGCCTTGTTGTGTTTCAAGCGTTCCATAGAAGTTTGTTTTCTGTTTTTTTTCAACTGATGTGCCCGCTTCAGAACCCCAACCTTGAGCAATTTGGCAGGTGATAAGCGCACACACTATTGCAGCACGAATAGGTGCCATGAGCATCTCCTTTTTAGGTGGTACACATCCATATCTACTATAAGCAAAACACCTGTGCAAGCGCGATCCAGAGCGAGCAGCTAAAAATTGGACAACATCTTCAACCGTTTATATGGTGGTGAGTGTGTTTGCTATCAGCATGAACTATACTGCTTGGCAATAGAAAAAAGCGATAGTAGTGAATTATGCAAGGGGAAGCTGTAATGAAACGATACGGTCTATTCATTGCACTTGCGATAGGATCATCGCTGCGTGCTGATTCAGTTGCCGAAGTGGGGCAAGCGCGAGAATTTATGACGACTGGTGTGCAGAGTGCATTCCCGGCGAAACCCGCTGACGCAATGCACAATGACACAGCTTTACCTACTGTAGTGCCACTGCAAAGGCCAAGTGAAATTAAGCCTTTACCTGCAGCGGCTGCGCCAGATATTCAATTAGATAAATTTGGCATGGTAACGCCAGCACGCAAATCAGCAAATGCGACAGCAATGCCTGCAGCTGTTGATGTACGCGATGTAGCAATAAGTGATGAAGCAGCACTTGATGAATCATTTGATAAAGGAAAAAAACCTGTAAAGCGTAGAAAAAGATCAGCGCCAACTACTACTAATCAAGCACCAAGAGCTACTAATAATGCTGACTATAAAGAGAGAAAACAGGAGGTGCAGCAGCGGCTAGCACAAGAGCGTGCTAGTGGAGGCTTCACCCCCGGTGCTGATGAAGAAGTGCGCCAAGAGCTTGCAAAAAGAGAGCGTGCACAACAACTTGTAGAGCGTGCTATCGGTTTTTTTAACGAGCACACTATTGAAGAAGCATGCAATGCATTTACTCTCACCAAGCAATTTGTGCAGGGCGAGCTTAACGTCTTTCTGTTTGACATAGAAGGCGTGTGCATGGCAGATGGCGCAGAATCAACATTCTTGTGGCGCAATTTGTACAACATGCGTGACCGCTTTGGCTTTATGGTAGTACGTGGTTTGGTTGATGTTGCCAAGCAAGGTGGCGGCTGGGTAACGTACGAATGGCGTAACGCTACTAAAGTTTCATATGTAAAGCGCGTTGAAAAAGGTGGCAAATCATACGTGATTGGCTGCGGATTTTATCCACACTCGCGCTCTGATGCTGTGGTGAGTATGGTGCGTGGTGCAGCAGCATGGTTTGATAAAGTTAAAGAAGAAGGGCGTCCGCCAGCAGAAGGTTTTGGCGATATGGATTATCCTCTGGGCAGATTTATTGATGGTAGCACGTATGTATTTGCGTACGATGACCGTGGCACATTAGTAGCATTTGGTGATTTACCAACATTTGTGGGTATGAACCAGCTTGATCAAAAAGATGAAGATGGCCGCTACATCGTTAAAGAAATTATTGACCGACTTTCAAAAGAATCCGAAGCATGGTTTGAATTCAAACAAAACCGCACGCGCCGCCGCTCATTTGCAAAACGTGTGCAGGATGCAGAAGGCAAGTATTATTTCATAGGCAGCGGCTACTATCCAGATATTAATAAAGACACCGTAGTTGATCTTGTGCGCCGTGGATATGAGTTTATGAAAAAGAGTGGTAAATCGCAGGCAGTACAGGCGTTTAATGACCCTACTGAAAATGAGTTTAAAATCGGCGATCTCTACCTAGTAGTGTATGACGAAAAAGGAATGTGCTTAGCGAATGGGCGCAATGCTGGTTTTGTAGGGCAGAATTTCTTCAACACGCAAGATGATGCAGGCGAGTATTATGTACGCAACATTATCAATCAAGCAAAGCGTGGTGGCGGTTGGGTTGATGCACGGCTTAACAATTCATTGTGGTCTGTGTATGTAGAAGAAGTTGATCTTGGCATTGAACGCGTGGTAATTGCATCAGGTATTTATCCTTCAACGCGTCGAGAAACTATGGAACTCATGGCCAAGGGTGCGGTTAGCTATCTGACTGCGAATGATTCTGCACAAGCATTTAGCGCATTCAGCGATCGTGCGGGACGTTTTGTTCGCGGTGATCTTGAAATCCTTGTAGTAAGCCCTATTGGTTATTGCTATGTGTATGGCATTGATCTTGATGTGGTGTGGCGTAACATTATTAATGCAAAAGATGATGAAGGACGTCAGTTTATTAAACTGATTATTAATTCAACCAATGAAGGCCCAGGCACTGTTAAATATCGTCTTAATGGGGCTGTAAAAGAATCATACGCAGAAGCAGTTGAGAAAGATGGTAAGCGCTATATTGTAGCTTCAAGTATGTACATGTAATAAGCGAGAGAGAATGGACGCATTCAAACGTAGTTTCTTAGCATGGCTGTGCATCTTAACAACGAGTGCAGCACCCGTGCTTGCTGCATCATGTGAGCATATACTGCTCTTTGATGATAGTGAGGCGTGCACCTATTGTCCGGCGCAAGACTGTCCCGACATGCTTTTCACGTGGTGGCGTCCAGAAAGTAATTTAGTTGCATGTCAGGCGCCCTTTTATCGGGCGCCTGAGTGCGGCAATCTTTCTATATTTGGCGATGATGGGCTTGTGGTTTCATCAGAAACAGTCGCGTTACAAATATCAGGATTTGTTAAAAGCGTTTTGCTCATCGACACGCGAGAAATGATAGGCTTTCGCGATAATCTGCAAGCACCGCTGCCTGCACCACGCGTGAATGATGTGTGTGGGAAAGATATTAATAGCCGTGGCCAGCTGAGTTTGTTCTCCATCCAAACGCGCTTGCAGGGTTTGATTACTGGTCACTCCACGGGGAAAATATACCCCGCGGGTTTTGTAGAAATAGATTTTACCGGTGCATGGGTAAATGATGGCGTGCGTGATGTGCAAGTTGATCTGCATAATGCGCTCGGCGGCGCAACGCTGCGCCATGCATTTATTCAGCTTGATTGGGATGGCGGATCACTCCTTGCAGGACAGTTTTGGCATCCGCTTGTACCGCCAGAGGCACCCGTTACCAATCCTACAACGTTTGATAATGCGCCTTTCGAGTGTGTAGGGCGCTACCCACAGATTCGTTTTACCGGGCGTCCGTATACGTTTGTAGAATTTATTTTTGCAGCAGCCTCGCAATTTGATTTTAAGAGTAATGGCCCTGAAGGCTTTAGCACGAAATATTTGCGACGTGCCATTGTTCCTAACTTGCATGCGCAGGTACGCCTTTATGGATGTGATGCTGTGTTTGGGTTTTCACTTGATTACAAACGGTTAATTCCACGCTTGAGTACCGTATTTGGCGGCAGTGTGTACAGTACTCGTGCAGGCGTTTCAAGCTTGTCAGCCCAAGCATATGGACGTTATGAATATGAACGTTTTATTAGTACTGGCATTGTTACGTATGCATCAAATCTTACCGATGAATTGTTGCTGGGTGGCTATGGAGTTACTTCTAACAATCCCAAAACAAACCATGAAACGTATTCGCCAATTCGGTATGTTGCAGGAATATTTGATTTCTATCTGCGCTGCTGTGTAGAACCAGGCCTCACAATTGGGTTTACTAAAAATATTGGATGCCATGATTGCTTGTATGAAATTCCTGGTGCTTCTGGGAATGATCGCTTTATCATTTATGGCCGCGGCGTGATTGATTCTACATTTGAGCAAGAATCACTTAATGCAATCGATTATGCAATGACGTTTGCGCCGCGCATTAAATGGCATCATGAATCATTCACCATAGCAAGTGAAATTAGATTGATTCGCGCTGCATATGGCGAGCTCACTAATAAAGCAAAAGTGATCAATGCATGTCCCGTGAAT